>JBATTX010000043.1:0-9533 GCA_049670825.1 Arcobacteraceae bacterium
CAACTTTAATAGTTCCGTGCATATGTTTTTGAATAATCTCCATAACCATATACAAGCCAATTCCTGTACCATTACTTTTGTATTTTGTTGTAAAATATGGTTCAAAAATTTTCGCTAGAATCTCATCATTGATTCCTCCAGCATTATCTGTAATTGTAAGAACTAATTGATTTTTTGATTCAAAATACGACTCAATAAAAATCAATCTTTCCCCTTCTTTTTTCAATAAAGCATCTTTTGCATTGTTAATTATATTTATAAGAACTTGTATAAAATCATTTTGAAATGATTGTATCTCTATATCTTGAATATTAGTAATAATAGAGATATTTTTATGTTCAAGCTCTGCTGATACCAATATCAAAGTTTTTTTAACAAGGTTATTTATCGTAAAAGTTTCTCGATTCTCTTTTGGTGAAAAAAAGTTCTTAAAATCCTCAATAGTTTGAGAGAGATATTGGGTTGCATTTGTTATCGCATCTAAAGATTTATCAAACTGTTCATCTGTTAAAGTGTCAAACTCTTTTTGCATTTTTATCCCTGATGATGCTGTACTAATTAAACTTAATGGTTGTCTCCATTGGTGAGCAATATTTGCTATCATCTCACCCATAGAAGCCATTTTTGATTGTTGAAAAAAGAGATTGTCTTTTGCTTTTATATCAGTAATATCAATGATTGAAAATAAAATATTTTTTACTTTCCCTTTATCTTTTAAAAGATTTGCAGTAATTAGAGCATCTAAATGTGTACCATCTTCTTTTATATATGATTTTTCAAGAGTATAAGTATTTATTCTTTGTGCAATTAAATCATTAAAACTTTTGTTTTCTGTTTCAATAAATTCATCTTTTGATATATCGTACCAAGACTTATTTAAAAGTTCTTTTTTATCATCATAACCTAACATTAAAGAAAATTTTGAATTTACATTCACAAACTTTCCATCCACATCACATACAGATAAACCTATATTGATATACTCAAATAGATCTCGAAACTCTTTTTCTTCATCTTTTATTCTTTCTTTATAACTTTCAAAAATTGTTTCTAAATATCTACTAATAATTAAAGAAACTACAAGTAATATAATTGTTATAACCACGCTAAGCACTAAAATATTAAAAAAATTCTTTTCATTTTGTTTCTGCAAAGATTCTTTGACATTAGTAATAATAGCTGTTAAATCTTCATCACTATATCCTGTTCCTAATACCCAATTCCATTTCTCATAACTACTTATATATGAAGTTTTTTTATATGTTTTTTTCTCTTTTAATGTAGAGTTATCGTAAGATAAAAAACCACCGCCTTGTTTCGCTAAATTTATAAAACGATTTGCATTAGCATATTGGCTTACATAAGGTTCATCAAATAAATTCACACCTTGTAGTGCTTCATTTTTATGAACCAAAACAGTACCTGAATAATCCAATACAAAGATGTAAGATTTATCATTTGCATTTAAATCATTTATATATTTCATAACATTTTTTTTGATTTTTTTGTCAAAATCAATGATATATTCTCCTGTACCTATTGCTACATTCAATGGTGCAAAATATTTATAAAAACTTATTTTTTCATATTGCTTTTTATCTTGAGAATTTTTAGGCCAATAATAAGTATCAAATCTTTCTGTCTTATCTTTAATTGTTTGCATGATTGTTTGTTTAAACATATAACCATTTTTATCTTTTGTGTGAGAAAGATCTGTATTTTCTAAACGTTTGTTTAATGGCTGTAATAAGTTGTACCCATTTATATCATCTATGAAAAAATATCCTCTTCCTTCATTATAAATAATACTTCCTAAAGCAGTTTTAATAAGTTGAAAAATCTCCTCTTTTGTTTTTGTATCTTTGTTATCATCATAAATTTTTGTTGCGATTGAGTGAGCTTCATATACTCTTTCTTTAATGTAGCTTTTTAGTTTTTCTTTACTATTTTCATCTTCACTTTTTATATACTCTTTTAATTTATTAACATCTTCTATAAGTTGTTCATTATTGAGTTTTAAATAGAAATTTGTAGTAAATTTTATCTCATCTGCAATCTGCTGTCGATTTGACATCTCTATAAAATAGGTTGTAAACATTGATAAAATAAGAATAAGAACTAGTGGGGCATATTTAATAACAAATATTAAATTTCTTTCAATTTTATAAAACATCTCTTTCCTTTATGATTTATAATTCAATTAATTCTTTGATGATTTCATCTTCAATTTTTTTGATATATTTTTTGAAACAAAGCTGATCTTTTCTTTCAATTTTCATATTCGCAATAACTCTTAAACCTTTTTTATAGTGTGTAATCGATGTAATTTTCCCACGTGAAAAAATATCTTTACTTGTTTCTTCATCAGTTTCATCAAATACTAATGAGATTGTAATATTTATATTATCACCTTCAGATATTTCTGCTTCATTAATGTTTGTGTACATAGTAATTGTATCATAAGAAATATCTAACACATCCAAACTAAAAAACTTATGCTGATCATGAACTCCAACAGAAAACTTTCTATTATAAAAATATTGTCTATGAGTACTATTTTGCAAGTGGTACTCAACATACATTGGTCGTGATAACTGTATAATATCATTTTCTTTATCAATATTTAACAATTTAAACTTCATATACTTTTTTATAGATTTTAGTTCTAAGATGGTATTTCCCTCATAATCTATAGCTAAGATTTGTGTATGAGGTATACGAATACTGATAATTTCATCAAAAATACTAAGAATTTCCCCTTCTTGTTCAATTATCATATCTTTAAAATAATTTACAAAATGAACATGCCCTTTTTGTTGATGAATAAGTTCTAAATCATGTAAACACTCTGTGTATTTATTAAGTTCATTTCCACCAAGAGTGGTTATTAGAATATTTAAAAATGTATCTATATCTAAAGGTTTTAATAAAAAGCTATCAATATTTAATTTAATAACATCCATTAAAACATCCTCTTCATTGTGCGCAGATAAAATCACAACTTTAACTTTGTTATTTATAAATTTTATCTCTTTTATCATCTCCAAACCATTTTTTTTAGGCATAGAAAGATCAGTGAGTATAATATCTGGTTTGTATTTTTCATACTTAGCAAGTCCATCTTCACCATCAAAGGATTGATACACTACTTTAAAAAACTTATTCAAAAAAGTATAGATTTGTTTTTGTAGTAAATTACAATCTTCAACAATAAGTACAGATTTATCTTTGGCAATCTCTTTGAGTGTTTTTAATTTTTCTATATCCATCATATCTTCTTTATCGTATTAATTCTAAATCATGAAAAGAGTAAATCTCTTGCTCTTCAATATTAAAAATTTCTATTTCAAGAATTATTTCATCTATACATAAAAGTTGCTCTAAATTTTGTTTATTAAAATGTAACTCTTCTTTACTTAATATAACAAAATCATCACTAAAAACTCTAAAAATATTTAAATCTTTGTATACTGTTTCTAATCCTTCAACCACTGTTGCTAAATATTTATCTCCATTTTTCCATCCATATTTTTTATTATAAAGATTAAGATTATGAATACTTATAATATTAAGATACCTATATTCGATTTCATAACTATTTTTAATAAGTAAAAAATCTAAATACTGAGAGTTATATGCTTCTGTTATTTGGTCTTTATAAAAATATGAAAATCGTGCTTTTTCTATATTTGTAATTGGAAGTTGAGAGATACTAGCATCTATAACAACATCTTTTAAAGCAATACTAGCAGCATTGACTACATCTTCTCTAAAATGTATGTTTATAAGATTTACTAACTCCTTAACAGCTTCTACAGGTGTTTTTCTAGCTTTGTATATTCTATTTGTTGTCATCGCATCAAAAGCATCTGAAACAGCTAAAATTTGTGATTCTATTGATATCTCATCACCTTTTAATCCGTAAGGGTATCCTGTACCATTATATCTTTCGTGGTGCTCTTCAATAAACTTTGTTAGCTCATCAAAAAGAGGAACTTTACGAAGCATATCAACACCTAATTTCACATGCTCTTGAATAATTGTATACTCTAATTCATCAAGTTTACTAGGTTTTAAAAGTACATTATCAGGAATTGCAACTTTACCTATGTCATGTAGTATTCCTGCTTGATAAATATTTTCACAACGACTTTCTTCGAAACCTAATATATGCGCAATTTTTTTTGAATATTGTGCCACTCGTAAAGAATGACCACCTGTATATGTATCTCGTTGCTCTATCATTTGCACTAACGCGTAGATTGTTTCTTTATAGTTATTAACTTTTGCTTCTTCTAATGCTTTGATATCTTCTGTTTTTTTGTCTACTAAAACTTCTAAATTATTTTGGTATTGTATATTTTGTTCAAATTGATGTATTTTATCTACTATTTTAAAAAGCATTGCATTTAACTGTTCAAAATCAATTGGCTTTAAAATATACCCATCTATCCCTATTTTAATCGACTGTATAAAATCATTTGTATCTGCATAAGCTGATATAATCACAATATTTTGTTTTGGATTTATCTCTTTTATTTTTGAAGCCATCTCAATCCCATCAAGCTTTGGCATCAAAATATCTGTTATAACTAAATCGTATTGATTTTTTTCATAATATTCAAGACCTACTTGTCCATTTTCAGCTGTGTCAATATAGGCAAAAAATTTACCTAAATATGTTTTCATTATATCACGTAAAGATTCTTCATCTTCTACATATAGAAGTCTAATATCTTTGGCTAATTCTTGTAATTTTATTAATTTATTCATTAGTACTCTCATTATGTAATATTAATTTAAACGATGCCCCTAGGTCTGTATTTGAAGCAATTATTTGACCTTGAAGATGCTTTTCAACTATCGTTTTACACATATATAATCCCAAACCAGTACCAGTTTTATCATCTTTAGTACTAAAATAAGGATCAAATATTTTAGGTAAAACCCACTTAGGAATACCACCTGCATTATCTGTTATCTCAATGATAACACTATCTTGATCATCTTTTGTTATGAGATGTATCTCTTTATTTTTTATATTATTTTCAACTAATATCTCTTTTGAATTTTTCAATATATTTAATATTACTTGCATTAATTCTCGTGAATGAGTTTTGATATTTTTTTTACTTTCGAAACTTTTAGTAACTATAATATCATTATTTTCTAATGATTTCCCAATAATATTTAAAGCATCGGCAAATACATCTTTTATGTACACATTTTCTTTGTTTCTTTTAGGTTTAAAGAATTCCCTAAAATCATCTATGGTTTTAGATAGTTCAGAAGTTTGTAAAATAATCTCTGAAGCAATATTTTCTAAGTTTTTTTCATTTATCATATTTAGCTGAATATCTGCCATAATATTATTTGCACCCATTGAGATCACACTTAAAGGTTGACGCCATTGGTGTGCTATCATACTAATCATCTCACCCATTGCAGCATTTTGTGATTGAGCAATCATCATTTCATCTTTTTGGTGTAACTCTTCCTCAATTAAAACCATTTTTGTTATATCAGTATGAAATCCAACCATTCGCACAGCAACTCCTGATTCATCAAAGATTGTTTGACCACGATCAAGTATCCAAACCCATGAGCCATCTTTATGTTTGAGTCGATGTTTATTTTCGTATTGAATTGTTTTACCTTCTACATTTTGTTGAATGTCAAACATTGCTTTTTCTAAATCAGCTGGATGTACTCTACTTTCCCATGTATCTAAAGTAGATTCAATTTCATGTTCTTCATATCCTAACTGTTTTTTCCATTGTGGGGAAAAATACAAAGTATTATTAATCAAATTCCAATCCCACAAACCATCTTGAGTACCATTGATAGCTAATTGGTATCGTGTTTGTAAATTCTCAAATTCTGTTATATCAACAAAAGTGTAAAGTGTTCTTTTTTTATCATCAATATGTAACTCTTTGCAATCAATCATAAATATATGCTCTACATTCTCTTTTAATAAAATCGCTTTATGTATTAAATAAGGACTGTCTGTAACATAATCAGACCAATTTTCAGTACTATAACTCTTTTGCAAATACCCTTTTTTATTTACAAATAATTCACCTATACATTTATGTTCCAAGTGAAACTCTTCCAAATTGGCATATCCTGTAAAATCACAAAAAGCTTTATTAACTTTTTCTATCTTATCATCAACAGCCGCTATAATTAAATTTGATGAAGCATCCTCTACCTCTTTTAAGTATTTTTCACTTGCTTCAATTTTCTCAAAATTTTGTGTATATTTAGTAAGTACCTTATCTCTAAAATGGTAGATGTAATATCTCAACATCAAAAATACTATAACAAATAACAATCCAATAACAGCAAATATATATAAATGTTTGTCTAAATAAAATGTTACCAAAGATATTATGATAAAAAAAACAACAAAAATACTTGCTATTGGTTTTAATAAATATAAATTTATTGTCTCGTTATGTAATAAGTTTTTCATATTATTTGCTCACTTGTATTTAATTTCAGAATTTTTATCTAAATCAACTTTTCTTTGGTATTGTTATAATAAATTTCGCTCCAACATAGTCAACATTTTCATATTTGTATTCCTCATTTTGGGCAATAATAGTTCCATCCATATTTTCAATAATTTGTTTACTCATATACAAACCAATTCCTGTCCCCTCTTCCTCATTTTTTGTAGTAAAATAAGAATCAAATATTTTATCTATTATTTCAATTGGTATTCCTCCAGCATTATCTTTGATAGAGATTATAACATTTTCATCATCTTCGATTACATTTACAAAAATCAAACGTTTACCACTGTGTAATTTCACAAGTTCATCTTTTGAATTTTTAAATATATTAATAAAAACTTGTAACAATTCATTTTGAAAGGTGTAAATATCAATATCAATTGTTTTTGTATGTATCTCAATATTATTTGTATGTAATTGAGAATTTATTAGATTATATGTTTTTTCAAAAACTTTACTTATATTAAAATACTCTTTCTCTTTTGTAGGTCTAAAAAAATTCCTAAAATCATCTATGGTAGTTGAAAGATGAGATACTGCTGTATCTATATTTTTAATTGCTTTATCGATATCTTTTTGTGCTAACATACCTTGGTTTTTGTTATTCATTTCTAACAAACCATTTGACATACTTATTAAGCTTAACGGCTGTTTCCATTGATGAGCGATATTGCCTATCATTTCACCCATAACTGCCATTTTTGATTGTTGTACCAATTGTTTTTCTTTTTCTATTGTTTTTTTTGTTTCAAAATCTATACTTTGTTTATAATCATCAAATCTCAATCGAATATATCGAGATAGATAAAACGAAAACAAAATAAATACAAGGGTTAATACAAGACTTGTAATGATGATTTTATTCAGTGCTTCTTGATTTGATTGAGCTAACTGTACTTTTCTTTTTTCAATATCATTTATCAAAGTATCGGTATAAAATCCTGTTCCAATCATCCAGTTCCACTCTTTATATAATTTTAAATACGAAACCTTAGAATTATTTTCTATATTTTCTAAAGGTCTAATACTCGAATCATACGAGAGAAATCCCTCTTTATTGTCTTTTGTATACTTTATCATTTTTTGTAAAAGAAGATCACCCTTTGTATCTTTATAGTTTATTCTATTTGTGCCAATAAGGTTTTTATTGAAGTGAGCTAAGCAATTTCCATCTAAATCATATATAAAAATATATCCAGCCTCTGCGTATCGTATTTTATTAATTCTTTCTAATACTTTTTGTTTTAACTCATTTTCGAAATCATCAATATATTCCCCTGTACCAATGGCTAAATTCAGAGGTTCAAAATACTTATAAAAACTAATTTTTTTATATGCATTTTCTTTATCTCCACCCTTATACCAATAGTAAGTATCGTATGCCTCTGTTTTATTTTTAATAGTTTCTACAATCTTTTGGGCAAATTTATATCCGTGTATATCCTGATAATTTAAAAGATTTTTCCCTTCGAACTCTTTATTTAAAGGTTGCAATATTTTTACACCTTTGATATCATCCATAAAAATATAACCTCTGCCATTATTATAAATAATCCCACCTAAAGCATTTTTAATTGATTCTAAAATATGTTGGCTTGAATGAAAATGACCTTGTATGTCGATGTGAGCTTCACTTTTAAAGATATTTGTTGCAATATTATGAGCTTCATATACTCTATTTTTAATCGTTTGTTTTAAGAGATTTTCAGAATTTTTTTTCTCAGTTTGAATATAATTGTAAACTTCATCTACTTCTTCTTTGATACGATTCTTATTCGTAAGTAGAAAAGTTTCTTCTATTTGCTTAATCTCTCTTTCAAAATTTTCTTGCTTATCTTGAAGTACGACTTGAGTTATTATAATAGATAAAGTTAATACAAATACTATTGGTCCATATTTTATAAACTTTAAAATAAATTGTTCTTTTTGTGAATTTTGCATCTTACACCTCTATATATTATATTCTATAACTTTTAGTCAAGATATTAACTTAAGTGTGATGTATAAATGATTTCTAATAAAAAAAGAATAAAAATAGTTATTAATTGTAACAGAGGGAAAAGGGAAAAGAAAAGTGTGATTATAAATTTAGTACATCTAAATTTATAATCACGAAAGGTTAGAAAATGGTAAGGGAAATTACATTCCCATACCACCCATTCCTCCCATGCCACCCATATCTGGCATTGGTGATGAAGAAACACTATCAACAGGAACATCAGAAACTGTAGCTTCTGTTGTCAATAATAAAGATGCTACTGATACAGCATTTTGCATTGCAACTCTTTCCACTTTTGTAGGATCTACAATTCCAGCTTCAAACATATCAACATATTGTCCAGTTGCAGCATCAAATCCTATATTTGGATTTGAATTTTTAGAAATCTCATTTACAACAACACCCGCATCAAAACCAGCATTAGCTGCAATTTGTTTCATTGGTGCTGTTACGGCTCTAATAATAATATCAGCACCAATTTGCTCATCTCCAACTAAATCATGACTTACTTTTAAAGCAGCTTTGATTAAAGCAGCTCCTCCACCAATTACAATCCCCTCTTCAACAGCAGCTCTTGTAGCTGATAAAGCATCATCAACTCTATCTTTTTTCTCTTTCATCTCTGTTTCAGTTGGAGCTCCAACTTTAATTACAGCAACTCCACCAGAAAGTTTTGCAAGTCTCTCTTGTGCTTTTTCTCTGTCATAATCACTTGAAGTATTTTCAATCTCATTTCTGATTTGTCCAACTCTAGCTGCAACAGATTCAGGATCACCGGCACCATCAACAATAGTTGTATTATCTTTATCAATAACAACTTTTGCAGCAGTTCCTAGTACATCCATAGTTGCACCTTCTAGTGTCATACCCATCTCTTCAGAAATAACAACTGCACCAGTTAATGTTGCAATATCTTGAAGCATAGCTTTTCTTCTATCCCCAAAACCTGGAGCTTTAACTGCAGAGATATTTAAACTACCTCTTAATCTATTTACAACAAGTGTTGATAAAGC
>JBATTX010000044.1:0-28151 GCA_049670825.1 Arcobacteraceae bacterium
ACACCAGTACCAAACTCCATATCAACATGAGAATCTGTGATAACTTTGATTTTTCGCTCAGTTAAAGGTAGAAGAACTTCTTTTCCCACGATATTTGTATATCTTTCATCATCAGGATGAACCATAATAGCTGTATCACCAAAATATGTTTCAGGTCTAGTAGTAGCAACTTCAAGCTCCCCACTACCATCAGCAAATTTGTAAATCATAGTATAGAACTTACCATTTACCTCTTCATGTTCAACTTCGATGTCTGAAAGTGCACCATCGTGTGTACACCAGTTTACCATATAGTTGTTTTGTGTGATTTTACCTTCGTTGTATAGTGAAACAAAAGCTTCTTTTACGGCTTCTTGAAGACCTTCATCCATAGTAAATCGCTCACGCTTCCATGCTGGAGTAACTCCTAGTTTTCTCATTTGGTGAACGATATTTCCACCACTAGTTTCTTTTTGTAGCCAAGCACGTTCAAGAAATTTTTCTCTACCTAATTCCTCTTTTGTAGTACCTTCTGCTAATAGTTGTTTCTCTACAACATTTTGTGTAGCAATACCTGCGTGGTCTGTTCCTGGTTGCCATAGAGTTTTAAACCCATCCATTCTTTTATATCTAGTGATAATATCTTGTAAAGTAAATGTAAGTGCATGACCAATATGTAAGCTTCCTGTTACATTTGGTGGTGGCATCATGATTGAAAAGTTTTTTCCTTCTTTTTGAATAGCTTTATTTCCATCTATCTCAAAATAACCTCTATCTTCACATATCTTATAATATTTATCTTCTACATCTTTTGGATTGTATTTATTGCTCATAGTTTTTGTCCTATTTATATTGATACGCGATTATATCGAAATATCAATTAAATAACTAAAATTTTATGAGAGTGAAGCGTTTCTGAGTACTGATCTGTTTCGTCCTGATTCTTTTGCTTGGTACATAGCTTTATCTGCTTCTTTTACCAAATCATCAATATTTTTCATATCTTCATGTACTTGAACTATACCATTGCTTATAGTAAATTGTATCAATTCATTGTCATCTGAGTATATTTTAATATCTTCAATGAGTTTTCTAATATGCTCCATTTTATCAAGTACTTTTGAAGCTTCTTTTTCTTTTTTGATAATTGTAAACTCTTCTCCACCAATTCGACCAAAAATGGTTTGGCTACTTAACTCATTAGAAATAGTTTGTGTAACAGATTTGATAACTTGATCTCCAATATGGTGTCCGTAAGTGTCATTTATCTCTTTGAATTTATCAATATCAATCATAATTGCAAAAAGGTTTTCTCTATCTTTTGTAAAAAGAGTTTCACTGAGTTCAAAAAACTTTCTTCTATTTAATATTCCAGTCATAGTATCGTATGATGAGATATATTCAAGATTTTGAATAAGCTTACCAATTTTTATGTGTGTTTTTACTCTTCCTAATAACTCTTTAGGTTTAAAAGGTTTAGTGATATAATCAACTCCACCTAATTCATACGCTTTTTCAATACTGTCTTCATGTGTAATAGCAGTAATAAATATAACAGGAATATTATGAGTAAAATCATTTGCTTTGGCGATTTCACATACTTCAAATCCACTAATATTAGGCATCATAATATCTAAAAGAATTAAGTCAATTCTATTTTTTGCAAGTATCTCCAACGCACTAAGACCATCTAATGCAACAGCTATTTCATAATTTTCACCTAGAATTTCAATTAATATATCAATATTATTTTTGCTATCATCAACTAATAAAAGTGTTGGTTTGTTATTCATTTTAAAATCTCCTGCACAATGTTATATGCTTCTTTAAATTTGTATTGGTTAATTAAATATTTAACTTTGTTAAACAGTATCAAATCATCATTTTGAAGTTTATATACTTCTATTGTTTTTATCATCTCTTCACATAATTTAGGTTTCTTTTTATCAGTTGCCATTAATAATTTGTTAAAAAGCTCTTTTTTTAATTCCAAAGGAAACTCTACAATTGTAGGTTTAATCTCTTTGCCTTTAAATTTTATATTTTTTAATTCATCTATAATATTTTTTAACTCTTCTGTGAAAACTTCTAAAATAAGTTGATTGTGTGTTTCTTCAAATTCTTTTAGAATATTATGTAATTTAGTTGCTCCAATATTTGCACTTAACCCTTTTAATGTATGAAGTGTTATGTCTAATTCTGTCTCTTGTACTAATTCTATCTTGAAATCTTTGTAATTAAGATAAAACTCATGTAAAATTTTTGAATATAACTCTTTATTGTTATTTAAATAATTTAATCCAATAGTACTATTTATTGTTGTCAAAGTATTAAAATCATAAATATCAGAAGAGCTTTTTTTTAAGTATTTTAGTAACACTTGATAGAGTTTGTAAATATCTACAGGTTTATAAAGATAATCATCAACCCCAATTGATTTAGCATATTGTATCTCGGCTTCCATTGCATTTGCAGTTAATGCAATGATTGGGATAGTTTTATTGAACTCTCTTATTTTTTTTGTAGCTTCAAGACCATTCATTATAGGCATCTCTATATCCATAAGTATAAGTTGGTGCAGTGTTTTATTGAACTTTTCAATTGCATCTTCACCGTCATGAGCAACATCTATTATCAATCCTGTTTCACTCAGTAAACCTTTTATAATCTCTTGGTTAATAATATTGTCTTCAACTAATAATATTCTAGAAGTTGATAAAACTTTTATATCCTTTGTAAGAGTAGTATCTAAAGATAAAATATTTGTGTTTTTTGATGGTTCTAATTCTATTTCAAATAAAAAGTTACTTCCAATATTTTTTTCACTCTCGACCCAAATTTTGCCATTCATTAGTTCCACAAGCTGTTTTGATATAACCAAGCCTAATCCCGTACCACCATATTTTCTTGTTGTACTTCCATCTGCTTGACTAAATGATTTAAAGAGTTTTAACATCTCCTCTTTGCTTAATCCTATCCCTGTATCTTTGATAGAAAATCTATATCTATCTGAAATAACTTTTTGAAATGTTATCTCTATTTTCCCTTTGTTAGTAAATTTGATAGCATTACTTAATAAATTAGTTAAAATTTGAGATATACGTAGGCTATCAGAGTAAAAAAAGTTCTCTTTTTCTGAATAGTTTACAATGATTTTTAAGTCTTTTTTATCTGCTTCAATTTGTAAAAAATTTATAATATTGTTAATAACTTCTTTTAAATCAAAATCAGTTTTTTCAATTGAAAGTTTTCCTGCTTCTATTTTACTAAAATCTAAAATATCATTTATAATATGCATGAGTGATTTAGCACTGTTTTCGATTTTTTTGATATAGTCCGTTTGTTGAGTATCAAGATCTGTTTGTAATACTAAGTAAGTCATTCCTATAATACCATTCATCGGAGTTCTTATCTCATGTGACATAGTTGCAAGAAATTCAGATTTTACTTTTGTTGCTTCTTCAGCTTTTTGTTTAGCGATTGATAATTGTTCCGTTCTTTTTTCAACTTTCATCTCTAAGCTTTCATTGAGTTGCCTGAGTTTAGTATATGAACTTTCAAGTTTTTGACTCATATCTTTAAAAGTATTATACAAAATTCCGATCTCATCGGTTCTTTTTATCCCCTCTAACTCATTGTTTACATCAAGTTTTCCACTAGCTATTCTTTTAGATATATCAGTTAACAAAACTATAGGAGAGATTAATTTATGAATTAATATATACCCAAAGAAAATAATAAATAAAGCAAAAATTCCTGCTGTGTAGAGGGCTTTTTGTATACTTTGGTGGATTTTATTTTTTACGTAACTTTGGGTATCTTTAATCTCTTTTTTTAAATCAGTCAAAGAGTAAATTATATGTAACTCTCCCCATTTTTTACTAAATTGTATTGGTGTTGTGATAACAAAATTTTCACCATAATTTATTTGTGTAATGTGAATGTTATTGCTTTGGATGTGACTTAAAAATCTTTTATAAGTTTTATCTCCCTTATAAAAGTTGATGTCTTTATCATTATTATGCATAGAGATTGCATTGATGTTTTTATTTTCAGAAACTTTTTCTAATAAAACATTTATTTGTGATAAATTAAAAGAGGCAATGCTATTTTCTACATCATATTTTAAATTTTTGATAATATATTTTGCATTTAGCTCTAGATTATTTTGCATCAAATTGATTCTTTGTTTCAATTCATTATTAAGTATCTCTTTTTGTTCTGTTATTTGAATGTATGTAAAAACAGATATGATTACTGAAGTAATAAATAAAATTACAAAAATAAATTTATTTGTTAAATTCATTCTATAACCTCATTTATCATAAATAAACTATCTGGATTAAATTTTATTTTATTTTTAATAGCTTGCTTTTTATTGAATATAATTTTTGTTCCTGCAGGATATTGAATATAGTCCATTAAAGGTGATGATGTTGTAATCATATTTGCTATTTGTCTACCAGAGGTTGGATTATCAACAGATATGACTAAAATCGCACCATATTTTATAAATAATTCATGGTATGCAAAAATAGGTTTTTGTGCTAATTGTGATGTTTGAAATAACTCAATTACCCTTTTTTCGTCATTAAGTAAAATAGGATCAGAAATCAACATCAAAGCATCAATATTTTTAAACAGCTTTTGATACTCTTTATTGTGGACTGTATCTTTGTCAACTTTATGACCAATGATATTTATTCCTAATGTCGCCGCTGTTACTTGACTTTCCTCAAATATATCTTTTGTATAATCACTATATATCATACCGATATTTTTAATATCACTAAAAATAGATTTGATTAAAGTTAATTGCATATTGCTATGCAATTCATTTGAAACTCCAAAAGTCCTCGAAGTAATAGGCAGCCTTTTCCAATTCACAATATTACTAAAATAGATATCTTTTTCGCTTAAATATTTATTTGCATATTGGTACGCTTTAACTCCTACAGTATAAACTATATCTGGGTATTCACTATATAAATATTCTTTGATAGTTTCGGATGATTTATCTGAAATATCATATACTTCAAAAGGTTGTTCAAACTCTTTTTGAAATGCATCAATTGTCTCTTGATATTTTTTTATTTGATTATTTGAGTTTAAAATAAGAATTTTTTGTGCATGTAAAAAAAGTGCTAAGGTAGCTATTAAAATTAAAATTCTCATTTTACATCTCCTAACATAATCAAATCATTTGAATTTAAGGTTACAAGTTTATCAATACCCATAGAGTTTAATATATCTTTCCCTTTTTTAGATAAATCCATATTGTTAAACATAGTAATAATTTTATGTTTGTTTTTTTCTATTTGATTATTTGCTAAAAGTATTCTATATTTTGGTTTTGATTCTTCATAGACATGGAGTTCTTTAGTAAGGCTTGGATTAATTTTATTTAAAAACTCTAAACTATCTTTTGATACTAATGCAAAACTACTCATACCAAAACTTACACTCATGAGTGCATCGATTTCTTTTGGAACAATTAAAATAGGAATTGAGTTCGTTGTTGTTTTTGTAAGTTTTTGAATTAACTCTTGCGTATATTCTTTATCATAAGCCGATGTTAATAGTCCTTTAAATTCAGTATTTTTTTTACCAACTAAAATTTTTGTATCTGTTACACTGCCTTTTTTTTGAGCTACTAATATCGCTTCAAGATTATAGTTTTTACATATTTTTTTATAGTGCCAACTTGAAAGTATCAGTATAGATTTTTTTTCTTTAAGATGTTTTTCAAATGTTTTTTTGTCACTAAAGGGCTGAAATTCATAATCCCCATATGCACTAAAATAATCATCAAAACTTGTTTTTAATGACCTGAAATTATTTATATTTACATCAGTTGTATAAAAATAAATTTTTGTATCTTGTGCAAGAGAGACGCTTAGATAAAAAAGTATTAGAATTAAAATTTTCATTTATTTTCCAACCAAGGTTGTATATATTCTGTACCTGTATAATTGAATGTTCTCCATTCTCTCACCCAGTTTTGAATCAGTTCTGGTTTTCTACTAATTATTTTAGGTGCAGATATACCAATGACATTTAATTCAATAGGTTTGGCATTGGGACAATTGAGGTAATTTGCTAAATCAGAATTATCTACAACATCGATTTTGTCATTTAGGGGTATATAACACATAGAATCAGGACCTAGAATATATATTTTTTTCTTTTTACCTGCTTTATATTTATAAGCCAAAATATTTTCATTTGATACTCCAAGTTCTAAAATTGAGCCTTTATATTCTTTTGTTCCTTTTAAAACTATAGTTCCTACATCTGTACCTGATTGTTCTGTTTGGATTGTTTCTACAATACCTCTAAAAATGATTTTAGATTTTCTGTCTCTTTGATTAAAGTAGTCTATGATCTTTTCTGCTTTGTCTTGAAATGAGTATGTTTTATTTTCAAAGATAGTACCCACATTATATGCATCTGATAATGTACCAAAAACAGATGGGTTGTTTTTGAGTGTTTTACCATTCATTGGAAATACAGAAAAACCACCATATTTGTTAAATTCATTCATAATTAAAGTGATAAAAGCTTCTTCTAATTTAGTGCCATTTGGTAATCTAAATTGCCCTGTGTAATATTCATCTGTATCTTTTACAGTTTGACTTGCTACATAGTTTGGGAACCATGACAAATTTGATGTTTTTGTATAAGCAGAAAAAATAATCAATGGTAAAGTTGGTATAGAACGACCTGCTGTATCAGCATCAATGATTTTTGTATCAGTATTATTTTTTTCATTTATTTGAGCAAGACCTATAATAGGAATTACAGTATTGACTGCTCCAACTTCTAAAGGATGATAATACTCAAATTTTTTACAATTTTTAAAGAGTTTTGAATTATTTTGATTTGTACAATATTGTTCCATTTCATTGTAGACATTTCTAAAAGGTGAAATAGCATCGGTTTTTTTATTTAATGCGGTAGGTGGGAACATACAAGAAGCACCTGCAAACCATCCATTATCAGCAACATCATCTGCTTGGACACATTGAATTTTATAAGTAGATTTATAATCTTTATTGATTCTATATTTAACAACTTGATATGAACCACCACCACCTGAGGACATAATAGTTGCACCTTTTGCTATAGTGTGTAATACGTTTTTATTTATGATTAGTTCTTTTGCTTTTTTCATCTATTATCCTTTAAAAAGTATATGTTAATGTTAATGCAACATTTCGGCCAGTTCTTTTATAATCATCTTCAGTTAATCCATCATTTGAAGGGTCGTAAGCAGTTTTATTGAGTAAATTATTTATAGAGGCTTTAACTACAAAATTTTTGTATAAGTTTTTAATTATGATTGAGCTATTTAAAAGAATAAAGGCTGATACTTTAGCTCTATTATCTCCGCTTACTCTTTTTGTTGTACCTTTGATAAAAAGATGATTATAAGTATATACATTACGAGCTAATCTATAATTTAAAATGACATTACCTTTATGATTAGCAATATTTGGTAAATCTTTATTTGTTAATTTGTCTTTTGCCTCTTGGTAGGTGTAGTTTGTCATAAAATAGGAACCTCTGTTAAGATTATATTTAGATTCGAATTCTATCCCACGAGTGTTAGTTTTTCCAGCATTTGTATATATTTTACCTGTTTGCACAATTAAATCTTTGTAGTCATTGTTAAACAGCGTAAATTTAGTCTCTAAAGATTGTGATATTTGAGTACTTAAACTTGTTTCATATGAGCGTACTCTTTCTGACTTTAGTGTTGAATTTCCATTAAGGACTGTATTTGAATTATAAAGCTCTGCAAAAGTTGGTGCTCTAAATCCTTCTCCATACATAAGTTTAAATGTATTGTTTTGATTAATTTGCCAAGACAAACCAATTTTAGATGCTAAATTTGAGTCAAAATCATCATAATTATCATACCTTGCACCAAAGGTAAATCGTAAATTTTCTGAGTAGTCATAAAGGTTATTAATATATCCAGCCCACATATCTCTACTTATATTTGGAAATGAATATTGTGTTCCAGAAAAGTTTGTCATAGAGCCAAGTGCTGTAAAATTTACAGGATCAAAATTTTGTATGGTAGTATCATCAAATTGTTTATGCTTTTCATACATCGCACCAAGAATCATTTTGTAGCTATTATTGAGTTTATATGCAGTAAAACTTTCTATCCCATTTTTTTGATTGGTAATTCCATTGATCATTTTATTACCACCTTCTTTTAATTCCCATTTGTTATCAAAAGAATATTTATCTGTATATAATCTTGTAGTTATATCTAAATTTTTAGTAAGATTTACACTGTGCTTTAATTCTGTAAAAAAGTAATTGTTCTTTGTTTTTGTTTCATCATTTATTGCACCTAAAGCACCATAATATTGCCCATCCTCTCTTTTTGAGTACATAGCATTTAATTGAAAATCTTTATAATGAAGTTTAAGATCGGTTTTTAATTGTTTTAAGTAAGGGTTAGTATAACCACTTTTATTATTTACATCTTGATTAACAAAATGGTTGTCTCCATCACTTTTTTGAATGTTGATATTAAAAACAACAGATAGGTCATTGTACTTTTTTCCATATAAAAGATTTGCTTCTTGTGTGTTAAATGATGCAAATTTTGTTTTAATTTTAGCACCATTAATTTCATTAGCATTTTTAGTGATTATATTCACTAGTGCTGTAAATGCATTTGCACCGTATATCGCAGAAGCAGGTCCTTTGATGATCTCAATTCTTGAGATATTATCTAAGCTCATAGAGTCAAAGCTCCATGTAGCACCACCATTAACTAAATTCGCATCTAATGAATGACCATCTATCATAAATAGCACTTGTTTTGAAAACCAATCTTTTATACCACGAACCTCTATCTCTTTTAAAAATATATTACTTTGAGTGATTCCAATTCCTGGTACTGTTTCAAGAACATCTAAAATATTATTTGCACCCATTTTTTCAATCATTTCATCTGTAATCACATATATAGAAGCAGGTGTTTTTTTAATAGTTTCTTTGGTTTTAGATGCAGATATAATGTATGTTTCCTCTTTTAACCATGAGACTTCATTTTGAAGTGCTGATTGAAAAGGATTTGCCAATAGAGTTGTAGCATAAGCAAATAGCAAGAAAGTTATTTTATTCATCATAATTTGTCTTTTAGTTCGGTTGTTATTGTTTTTAGAGTACTAAAAAAAAGCATTGTTATTTCCTCATTTGTTTCTTGTTCTAACATCTCTGAAATTTTATAAAGTTCAGTAGCTCCAATCGTTGCACTTAGACTTTTAATTGAATTGACTGTAAATAGTAATTTATCAGTCTCTATACTATCTATAGAGATGTCATGGTACTTTTCACAAAACTTTTTTAATACACTTACATAAAGTTTTTTATTATTATTCATATATTTTAGTCCAATTCCTATATCAATATGCTTAAACGATGGAATACTATTTAGATCTTTTTTAACTATACTATTTTTAGGTTTTATATAGGTTAGAAGGGTAATATATAATTTATTTACATCTATTGGTTTATTTAAATGTTCATTCATACCTGATTGTGTGGTCTTTATCATATCTTCTTTCATAGCATTTGCAGAAAGTGCTATGATTGGTATTTTTGTATTGGTTTTTCTTATTATTTTTGTGGCTTCTATACCACTTTTAACAGGCATTTGTATATCCATTAAAATAAGATCATATTTGTTAGGATTTTTATAGAATATATCAATAGCCATTTGTCCATCATATACATTATCAATTGCTATACCACTGTTTTCTAAAAGAGCATGTATAATCTCCCTATTTATTTCATTATCTTCTACTAATAATATATTTGTATTTGCTAAAGTTTTAATCTCTTCTTTTAAGTCAATGTCATCTTTATATTTAAAACTTATGTTATTTATATCTTCTGCTGGTGGTAAGGTAATAGTAAATATAAATTCGCTACCCATATTTTCTTCACTATTTATCTCTAACTCTCCACCCATAAGTTCTACAAGATTTTTTGAGATTGTTAGTCCCAGACCCGTTCCACCATATTCTCTTGTAGTACTTTCATCTGCTTGTCGAAAAGGTAGAAAAAGTTTCTCTTGCTTTGTTTTTGATATCCCGATTCCTGTATCTTTTATGATAAATTTTACTTCATTTTTGTTCAATGGTTTGATAAAAAGTTCTACAGTTCCTTGTGGAGTAAATTTAATAGCATTTCCTACTAGATTTATTAGTACTTGTGTTAAACGAAAGTTATCTCCCACAAAATGATTTTTTTCCAAATATGAATGAACAATAAAAGCTATTTTTTTGTCTGCTATTTTGACATCAGCTATATTTTTAATATTTAATATTATCTCTCTCATATCAAAACTATGTTTTTCAATTCTTAGTTTTCCTGCTTCTATTTTACTGAAATCTAAAATATCATTGATAATATATAGCAGATTATCAGAAGCTTGTTTGATATTATTGATATATTTAGCTTGTCGCTCATTTAGATTACTTTCTTGAATAAGATGCGTCATACCTACTATTGCATTCATAGGCGTTCTTATCTCATGCGACATATTCGCAATAAATGATGATTTTGCTTTTGTAGCTTCTTCTGCTTTTATTTTGAGTTTATTAAGTTTTCGATTCCAATAAAAAGATAACAATAATAAAATAATAGACACGAAAATTATTTTATAAATTAATTTATAATCAGTTTGGATAGAATAATTTACTTTAATCCACTTTTGATTTAGTTCTTGTTTGGTTTCATATTTAATACTATTTACCGCTTTTTCAAAAATAGTGTTGAGTAGTTTTTCATCTTTTCTTGTTGCCACACTTAGCGTATATTTTGATTCTACTTGTCCTGAAATAACTAAACTACCAATATACCTTTTTACTATGGCATTATTTATAACAGCTGAATTATCAATATATCCAAATACCTCTTCATTTTGAACTTTTTTGAGCCCTTCCTCAATTGAATCTACTTCAATAAGTTGAATATTTTTATACTTTTTATTAAGTTTCTCTATTAAGGAATAGCCTTTAACTACAGAAAACTTTTTATTCAATACTTGTTGTAAATCGTTAATAAATGGTATTCCTATTTTTGTAGCTATTACAAGTGGAGTTTCTATATAAGGCGTTGTGAAATTCAAATATTGAGATCTATTAGGTGTATTTTCAGCAGCTGATAATATATCACATTTGTTTGTTTTTATTGCATTTAGCGATTCTTCCCAAGTTTTAGTAGGATTAAGAATAATTGGTGTATCCAATTTTTTTTCAAAAAGTTTTATATAATCAGAGATTAAACCTATATGTTTACCATCTTCAATTTTTTCTAAAGGTAACCAATCTGGATCAACACACATTATAATCTTTTGTTTCTTTTTTAGATAGCTATTTTCTTCCTCTGTTAAAGTGATTTTGAGTGAGCTTTCTGTGTTTGTAACACCAAACCATCTATTATCAAGCTCATTTTTCTCTTTTCTTGTAATATTTGAAAGCGTTTTATCAATAATAGAGAGTAAAAGTTGATTTTCTTTTTGAACCCCAATCCTCAAATCTTCTTTTGCAACAATATTTGAATCTATCTCATCTAAAACTTTTATATTTGAATAACCAGCAGCTTTTATATATTTTTGACCGCTGATAAGATTATTTAAAATAAGATCAATTTTTCCAAAAGCAAGTGCTTTCATCTTTTCTCTTGAGTTTTCAAAAACAACTAGATCAAACAATTTTAAATTTTTAACAGCATCAAAATAGTAAATATCTTTTGTGATTCCAACTTTTTTCCCTCGTAATGATTCTATATTCTTATAGTCATTAAAATTGTTTTTTTGTGTAAACATTACATTTGAAATATAAAAATATGCTTGTGAAAAATTTACAAATTCTTTTCTTTTATCACTGTAGGAAATAGTGTTGATCAAATCAATTTTTTTGTTTTTAAATTGTTTTAAATTTTTTGACCATGAGTTGAGTTTATAATGAAATATTAATCCACTTTTTTGTTCAATAAGTTTGAGTAAATCTATAGAATACCCATGAAAGGCATCATTCTCATAATAACTAAATGGATAGTAGTCTTTTGTAATACCAATGGTAAATCCATCTTGGTGTGTTTTAATGTACTCTAATTCTTGTTGTGTATAAATAGGTGTAGCTTGTAATAAATTAGTTAATAAAAAAAATAGAAGTATTACTTTAAACATAAATGTCCTTTACTTTATTAAGAAAACAATTATAACTAAAAGAAGTCTTGCCTTAGTATTAAGAATATAAATAAGACATTTATAAGACATCAGTTTGATATACTATTTCAATAATTTATGAGGATTTTATGATGCATCAAAAAGAAACAATATTAATAGTTGATGATACATTAACTAACATCGATATTTTAGTGAGATTATTAGATAAATATGATTTAGTAGTTGCTACTTCTGGTAAAGAAGCTTTGAATATTTTAAATGATGGCGAAAATATAGATCTTATATTATTAGATATAATGATGCCAGAGATGGATGGTTTTGAAGTCTGTCAAATACTAAAAAATGATGTGAAATTTAAACGTATTCCTATTATATTTCTCACTGCAAAATTTGATGATACAAGTATACAAAATGGCTTTGAAATGGGTGCTGTTGATTATATCATTAAGCCATTTCGTCCTATTGAATTACTTTCTCGAATTAAAACTCATTTACAAATTGTTGATCACGAAAAAAAACTTATAGAAAATAATAAAAATATAGCAATAGCAGAATTGATTCATAATATTGCTCATCAATGGAGACAACCTTTATCTGTAATCTCTACAGCGTCGAGTGCCATTGTTTTAGAAAAAGAGATGAATATGTTAACAGATGATACGTTGTTTGACTATTGTGATAAAATTACACACAGTACAGAGTATCTCTCTACTATTATTAATAATATTTCAAATATTATTGAAGATACAGAAGAATCTACAAAAATAAATATTAAAACACTTATCGATAGAAATTTTGTTTTATTTTTTGGAAATACAAAACACAATGTTACTCATGTTTCTTTATCAATAGATGATGACATTATTTTTTTTGGAAATAGAAGCAAGTTTATTCAAATATTATTAGCTATTATTACAAATTCAAAAGATGCTTTTTTAGAAAGATCATTGGATCAACTTCTTCTTTTTATTAATGCTACAATTGAAAATAATCAATGTAAACTTGAGCTTTATGATAATACGGGTGGCATAAGTTTAGATGTCATAGATAGAATATTTGAACCATATTTCACAACAAAATATAAATCACAAGGAAGAGGTTTGGGACTTTATTTAGTCAAAAAAACGATTCAGGAATTATTTGGTGGAAGTATTAGTGTTTCAAATTTTGAATACGTATATGATCAAACAGAACAAAAAGGCGTTAAGTTTGAGATTTTTTTACCTGTGCTTTAGTTTTTTTTTCCTTTTTAATTCTTCAATTACTGCTACGGAGTTAGACAAAGTAACACTTCAATTGCATTGGAAACATCAATTTGAATTTGCTGGATTTTATATGGCAAAAAAGAAAGGATTTTACAAAGATGTAGGGTTAGATGTTGACATTGTAGAATACAAAAAAAATACTCCAGTGATTGATACGGTATTAAATAATAAGAATACGTATGGGGTGAGTTATTCTAATATTATTTCAGAATATTTAAAAGGTAAACCAATAGTTTTTGTTGCAAACTTTTTTAAACAATCTCCTTTGGCAATTGCTACTAAAAAAAATATACATTTACCTTCTGACTTAAAAGACAAAACAGTTATGGGTGTAGGTGAATCTGTTAATAATGCAATGTTTTTGATTATGTTTAAAAAATTTGGATTATCAGTTAAAGATTTCAAAAGTGTTCCACATACTTTTAATATAGATGATTTTATCAATAATAAAGTAGATGCGATGACTGTGTTTACAACAAATGAAACCTATTTTCTTGATAAAGCGGGCATTGAATATAATCTTCTTAATCCAACAGTATATGGTGCAGAGTTTTATGATGCAAATCTTTTTACATCTCAAGAAGAATTAATAAATCATCCAAAACGAGTGCACAATTTTAGAGAAGCATCTATAAAAGGATGGAAGTATGCATTGGATCATATTGATGAAACAATAAAGTTAATAATACAAGACTATAATAGTTTCAATAAATCCTATGATGCTTTACTCTATGAAGCAAAACTTACCAAAGATGTTATTCTACCTTCTATACACAAAATTGGCTCAATTGATATAACTAGAGTAAAACTAATGGCAGATAATTTTTTGGATTTGGGATTAGTTCCTAAAAAACTAAACAATAATTTTGATGATTTTATCTTTAAATATAACAACCAGGTTTTAACTTTGACATCTGAAGAAAAAGCTTATTTAAAAGAAAAAAAAGAGATTACGATGTGTGTGAATCCTGATCATATGCCATTTGAATCTATTAATAATGGTAAATACATAGGTATTGGCGCAGATATAGTAAATATACTTGAAAATAGATTTCAATTACCAATACAATTAAAAATAACCAACAGCTTTAAAGAAACTGTAAATTTGACGAAACAAAATAGCTGTGATCTTATTCCTATGATTATGGATAATAAAAAAGATAAAGATTTAATTTTTTCAAAACCCTATTTAAGTACCCCTATAGCATTAATCACAAAAAAAGAGGTTCCTTTTATTGTAAATTTAAAAAGGTTAACAAACAAAAGTATTGTTACAATCAAAGGATATTCTGTATCTCGAATTATTAAAGAAAATTATCCGAACTTTACTCTTATTGAGGTAAATAGTGTCGAAAAAGCATTTGAATTAATTAGAAAAGATAAAGCATTTGCGCTTGCAGCTAAAGTAGTATCTATTAATAATATATTTTATAAAAAACAGATAGATGATTTGAAAATTGCTTCGCAGCTTAAAGAAACGATTGATTTTACAATGGGATTTAATCCTCACAATACGCTACTGGCATCTCTTATAAATAGGGCTTTAGACAATATCTCGAAAGAGGAAAAACAAAATATATATTTTAAATGGATTTATGTTTTTGATGAGAAAAATATAAATAATGATTTTACATGGAAGGTATTGATTATTTCACTTTTAATCATTAGCTTAATAGGATATTGGCTAATTGTAACAATTAGGTTAAATAAAAAATACAAATTAGCCAAAATAAAAGCAGAAAAGACAGCTTTAGTTAAGTCCAATTTTTTATCAAATATTTCGCATGAAATAAGAACACCTATGAATGTCATTTTGTCTATGACTCATATATTAGATAAAACACACTTAGATAAAAAACAAAAAGATTACATTTCGAAAATTATAAAATCATCAAAAATGTTGCTTTCATTACTCAATGATATTTTAGATTTTAGTAAGATAGAAGCTGGAAAACTCATCATAGAAAAGACAAACTTTAGCTTAGAGCAAATTTTACGAGATGTAGAAGATATGTTTAGTATAGGAATGATTGAAAAAGAACTGGAATTTGTAGTGACTTATAAGAATAATGTGCCACATTTACTTTTTGGGGATAGTTTGAGATTATCTCAAATTTTATCAAACTTGGTTTCAAACGCATTAAAATTTACAGAACATGGTAGAATTGAGATAGAAATTGAATTAGTATCTTCAAATATTTATCGTTTTAGTGTAAATGATACGGGTGTTGGATTAAGCAAAGAACAGTTATCTACGATTTTTGATTCATTTACACAAGCAGATGAAAGTACTACTAGAAAATATGGTGGTACAGGATTAGGTCTTGCTATTTCAAAAAATTTAGTAGATTTATTAGATGGAAAAATTTATGTGTATAGTACTTTAGGTGTAGGAAGTAGATTTGTTTTTGAATTACCGTTTGAAAGATTTAAAGTTAATTATGAGACACAAAATATGATTTTTAAAAAAGAAAAGGTTATAATAAAGCATAAAGATATTGAATCGTTAGAAGATATTTCAGATACACAGTTAAAAGAGATGTTTTATCAATTAAAGATTGCTATTAAAAGAAAGCGTCCGATGGAATACCAACCGATTCTAGAATCTCTTTTGTGTGTAAATTTGAGTAATAAAGATAGAGAAGTAATAGTAAAAATGAATAAATTATTAGCAAAATATGATTTTAAATCAGCTTTAGGAATTTTAGATGAAAAATAAAGCAACTTTACTTATAGTTGATGATAATGAAGTAAATTTAGATATGTTAATTTCTATTTTGCATCAATATGATGTGATACCTGTTACAAATGGTGCAACGGCATTTGAAGTGTTAGCAGAAGAAAAAGTAGATTTGATACTATTGGATGTAATGATGCCAGATATAAATGGTTTTGATGTATGTAAGCGACTAAAGCTTGATGATAAAATAAAAAATATACCAGTTATATTTTTAACTGCAAAAAATGAAATTGATGATATCAAAAAAGGCTTTGATGTTGGTGCGGTTGATTATGTTGCAAAGCCGTTTAGTACAATAGAATTATTAAGCCGGGTTAATACTCATCTTCAGTTGAAAGATTATCAAGAAAATTTACAAAAACAAGTAGATCAAGAGATAGAAAAAAACAAGTTACAAGAGCAAATTATTTTTCAAAATTCTAAGCAAGCAGAAATCGGTGAACTATTGATGCATATTGCACACCAATGGAAACAGCCTTTGAGTGAACTTGGAAGTGTAAATCTTTTAAATACAATGTGTGTATCAAATGAAAGTTTGAATGTAAATGAACTCAAAGAAAATTTTGAAAGAACCTCATTGATTTTAGATTTTATGTCAAAAACTGTTGAAACATTCCAAGACTTCTATAAACCAAATACAAATAATAGTTTTTTTGATATTCTTTCTACTATTAAAAAAGCTTTTAATATTTTAAGTGCTACATTTGATTATGAAAATATTATATTAAAAATAAATAAAGATGTTAATCCAAGAGTATATGCAAATCAAAATGAATATGCTCAAGTGATATTATCAATTTTAAATAACTCCAAAGATATATTTATATTACGAAAGATTAAAAATAGAGTTATAACTATTACTATTGAAGAGGAAAATAAAAAATCAATTGTTACCATAGAAGATAATGCTGGTGGAATTGAACTTGAAAATATAGATGATATCTTTTTACCTTATGTAAGTGGAAAAGGTAGTATGGGAATTGGTCTTTATATGTCACAAAATATAATGAAAAAAAACAATGGAACTTTAGAAGTTGAAAATACTGGTAAGGGTGCAAAGTTTACGATAACTTTGTAAAAAAGGATATACAATGAAAAATTTAAAACAAAAACGAATACTATTTTTAGAAGATAATGTTACTTTTGCAAATGATACAATACGTTTTTTAAGTCATTATGCAAAAGATGTAATACATGTAGAAAGTATTGAAGAAGCATTAGAAAAGTTTCATTCTCAGCCAATAGATATTATATTGAGTGATTTAAAAGTTAAAGATGGTATTGCTTTAAGTTTTATTGAACGAATTAGAAAAGTAAATCAACAAATACCAATAGCAGTTTTAAGTGCTCACAAAGATGAAGATTTGTTACTTAAGGCAATACCTTTAGGATTAACTGCTTATGCAATTAAACCAATAAATTTTAGTGCATTTGAAGAGTTATTAGCAAAATGTTCACAGGCTTTAGAAATCTTAGAAACAAACATTATCTATGTAAAAGATGATACTTTTTATGATAAGGGTAAAAAAACACTTATTATTAATAATGAAAGTATTGATTTAACAAAAAAAGAATCAGAATTTGTGGAATTACTTTTAGAAAATAAAAATTCTATAGTAACAAAAGATATGATTAATGAAGTTATCTGGGACAATGAAGTTATGAGTGATCCAGCATTAAAAAACTTTTTATTACGAATTAGAAAAAAAACTTATAGAGATTTTTTCTATACAATTCAAGGAATAGGGTATCGATTATTTTAAATCGATACTATATTTTATCAAATACGATTAAGTACTCTCCAGCAAAATTGTGGTATTTTGGGTCAGTTGGCTCTTTAGAATATTTATGTAGCCATTTATCACCTTGTAACATATTTTTATGTAATATCGAGTTGTTGTCTAAAAATCTATTTAACTCATCTGTCATACGAATACAGCCATGGGAGTTAGGTTCACCCATAGGTTTTGAAGATTTATGAGAGTGTACAGCAAAATCTAGTTTATCTGTAATAAGTTTCCATTTATCTTTATCATATATTTTTTGATGATTTTTATCAAAAGTGTTGTATCTAATAGTTTCTTGTTTCCCAAAATAAAAAACATATCTATCTTTTTTCCCATAACCTAAAGTTACATTATCATCACTTTTTTTCCCATCTGAACGCCAGCCATATTGACTTTTAAATATTCCTGATGGCGTTTTTAAGTAGTGATCTTCTCCTAGTTTCACCTCTTGTTCTCTATATATATTGCCACTTGAGATATAGTCATTACCAATATAATTGAACTGTTTTGTTTCCTCATCCCAAAGTGTAACGATATAAAGTTGTTTTTCTAAATCAACAATACTCACAAATTGAGTGTCATTGAGTTCTATTTTTTTGGTTTTGAGTTTTTCTTGTATATTTTGCCAATACTCAGTGTTTGTATCTAAAAGAGAAGATTTTTTGGATAACAAATATCTTAATTTTGGATCATTTTGCACAGTTTCCCAAGATTTTAGTTTTGTAATTGTTTGTTTATAACATTCTAAATCATCATTACATCGTTGTGTAAGATATGTACCAAATCTTTTTTTGAAGGCATTTAGCTCGATAACCTCTTGTTTGAACTCCTCTTGAAGTTCTTTAATGCTTGAAGTACTTGCTAAACACAAGTTAAATAGTATAGTTATAGATAATAAGCTTCTAATCATACTTAGCATTTTATACTATTTAAACTAAATTTGTGATATTATCAAATTTAAAAACACGAATTATATAAACTTTGGGAGAAAAAATGAGCGAATATAGGTTGCTAATTGAAACAAATGATACAAAAGGATTAGTTTACAATATATCTAAAATACTATTTGAACATAATTTAAATATTGAAAGTAACTCTGAATATGTTGATAATGAAACAAATCAATTCTTTATGAGATCTGTTATTACTGGGGAATTTAATCAAGAGGTTTTAATACAAGAATTAAAAGAAATTTTACCAGAAAATGCAAGTATAAAATTAGCAAAAAAAGCTAAAAAGAATATAGTTATCTTAGCTACAAAAGAGATGCACTGTTTAGGTGATCTCCTTATCAAACATGAAGCTGGTGAGTTGGATGCAAATATTACAGCTGTTATCTCCAATAGAGATAGTTTACGAAAACTTGTAGAGAAGTTTGAAATACCTTTTGAATTTGTTTCTCACGAAGATTTAACACGAGAAGATCATGAATCATTAATGATTGATGCAATAAAAAAATATGATTATGAGTTAATTGTATTAGCAAAATATATGAGAATTTTAACACCTGTTTTTGTAAAAACTTTCCCTGGACAAGTACTAAATATTCATCACTCATTTTTACCAGCATTTATTGGTGCAAATCCATACAAACAAGCTCACAGCCGTGGTGTAAAAATTATTGGAGCTACCTCACATTGGGTAACTGATGATTTAGATGAAGGTCCAATCGTAGCTCAAGATATAACAAGAGTAGATCATACTTACTCTTGGGAAGATATGAGAGATGCAGGAAGAAACGTAGAAAAAGTTGTATTATCAAATGCTTTAGACTTAGTTTTAAGAGATAAAGTTTTTGTATATGGAAACAAAACGGTAATTCTATAATGTTTCATATTGTTTTATTAGAACCAAGAATGCCAGGAAATGTTGGTACAATTGGAAGACTTGCATACGCAACTGGTTCAGTTTTACATCTTATCAAACCTTACGGTTTTGGTGAGATAAATGAGAAGCAAGTAAGACGGGCAGGGTTAGATTATTGGGAGTTTTTAGATGTTCGAGAATATGAAAATATAGAAGATTTTTTAGAAAAAAATCCAAAAGATATACGATGTTTTTATGCTACAACTAAAACAACAAAAGCATACTTTGAAGCTGACTATAAAGCAAATGATTACTTCTTTTTTGGTCGTGAGGATGCAGGACTTCCAGAAGAATTACTTGAGAATAACAAAGAATTTTGTGTGAATATACCAATGACAAATGAAGCAAGAAGTTTGAATATTGCAAACAGTGTTTCTGTTGTTATATACGATGCAATTAGACAAAATATTCAAGAGTTTAAAGCACTATAATGACAAATATACTTTTACTTGAAGATGATGAACTTTTTAGTTTAAGTTTGATAGATTATTTAGAAGAATTTTCAGACGTCAAAATAACTCATGTAAACACTTCAAATAAAATGTTAGAAAAAATTTATGACAATAGATATGATCTTTATCTTTTGGATATTAATCTACCAGATATAAATGGACTTGATTTATTAAAAGATATTAGAAGTTCAACAGATGAGACACCTGCAATTTTTTTAACTTCATATAATGATAAAGAAACACTTACACAAGGTTTTACAAATGGTGCAGATGATTTTTTAACGAAACCATTTGATATGGATGAATTGATATTACGAATTAACTGTTTAATGAAACGAGTTAAAAAACAAAGTGTTATTAGTTTGGGTGAATATGAATTTAACTTTGATACAAAAGAGGTTAAAAAAGATGATGAGTTGATAAAATTTAGTTTAAAAGCCTTGGAGCTTTTTGAGCTATTTTACCAAAATAACAATTCAATTGTTACAAAAGATATGATCATTAATAGACTTTGGAATACAAGTGAAACTTACAGTGATGGTTCTATTCGAGTGTACGTAAACAATATCAAAAAACTGTTCACAGATGATACGCTATTTTCAATTACAAATATTAAAAATATTGGCTATAAGATTGAATATTAAACAAAAAGACTTTATGATCTCAAATATGATTGTAGTTGTATTTACAATCTTAATTGTTCTAATCATTTACAATTTTATTACCAAAGAGTTTGGATTTGATCAAAATAATTTTATACCTATTACTATATTTTTGTTAGTTTTAGGTGCTATTTTGTATTATTTTTTAAGTGCTCAGCTTTTTGAACCATTGTTTAAAAGTGAAGAGAACATAGAAAATCATATAAAAGAGACTTTACATGAGCTTAATACTCCTGTTGCAACTATCCAAATAAACAGTAAAATTTTACAAAAAAAAGAGCAAAATGAAAAAAATCTCTCACGACTCAAACGCATTGATGAATCGTGTGATAATCTTCTCAACCTTTACAATCAAATGGAATACAATATCAAAGAGCAAATTGATAATGTAAGTATCGAAGAATTTGATATTGATCATCTCATAGAAAAAAGTTTGATTAAACATCATGATATAAAAGGGAACATAACGATTGATTATGATAAAAAATCATATATCATCAAAGCAGATAAAAATGGTTTTGAAAGACTATTTGATAATCTTCTTTCAAATGCAATTAAATACAACAAAAAAGATGGAAATATCACTATTACAATAAAAGATGATATTTTAAGCGTACGAGATACAGGAATAGGAATAGACACAAAAAATCTTTTCCAAATATTTGATAAATATTACCAAGAAGATAGCTTAAGTAGTGGAATAGGGCTAGGACTTAATATTATAAAAGCATATTGTGATAGATATAAAATAGAGATCAAAATAGACTCACAAAAAGATCAATGGAGTCAGTTTTCTTTAAATTTAAAAGGTGTGAAATGGCAATAAAAAGTATAAATTATTTTGATAAAAGTTTTCATATAAATTATGAGATAGTAAACAACGATAAAAGTGATGTAATAGTGTTTTTACATGGTTGGGGAAGTAACAAAGAGGTTATGAAAAAGGCTTTTGGAAAGCATTTAGAAGAGTTTAAACATGTATATATTGATATGCCAGGTTTTGGTAAAACAGAAAATGAATATGCTTTAACGACAAAAGACTATGCAAATATCATGCAAATATTTCTAACTGAACTACTGCCACTAAATCCAGTTCCTAGTTTAACCATCGCTGGGCACTCTTTTGGTGGTAAAGTTGCTACTTATTTAGAACCTTTAAATTTAGTACTTCTAAGTACAGCAGGTATCTTAGAAGAAAAATCTTTTAAAACAAAACTATCAATAAGATTAGCTAAAATTTTTAACAAAACGGGACTTAAAAAAGCAACACAGATGTTGAGAAGCAAAGATGTTGAGAATATGAGTCAAAATATGTATGAGACATTTAAAAATGTAGTAGATGAAGATTTTAGTCCAATTTTTGCAAACTATACAAAAAATACTTTTATATTTTGGGGTGAAACTGATACTGCTACAAGTTTGGAATCGGGTAAAAAAATATATTCACTTATAAAAAATAGTAGATTTAACTCATACCCTGATGGACATTATTTTTTTCTCAATCATGATACAAAAGTTTCAAATGATATAGAAAAGTGTATTAGTAGTACAAAAGTATAATTACAATATAATGTATCTATATTTAACAAAATAGGGTATAAATGGATCATACAAATAAAAAAATAGGTTTTATCAACTTTTTATTTTTTTATATTTTTTTAGTTGCTGCTTTTTCACTCATTTCATACAATGTTTTTATTGAAAACTTCAAAGAATTAGAAGAAAAAAAGAATACTGAAGAGATTAATATTATTATAAATGATATGACTAAAACAATGCGAAAAATTCAGAACATTACTAATGATTATAGTTATTGGGATGAATCTTACAATTTTGTTGCAACTCAAAACCCAGAATATATCGATGAAAATTTTCGATTAAATAACTCAAATTTTAATGATTTAGAGTTAGATTTTATTATCTACGTAAATCTTAAAAATAAAATTATTTTTTCTAAACATAGAAATAAAATTAAACCAATAGATCAATTTGATGAACAAATAATTAAAATGTCTATAAATTCACAAGAGTTTAATACTTTAAGTGAAATAGATTCCAAGATTTTTTATTTACGTAAGTCTAAAATTGTTAAAAATGATAATAGTGGAAACTTCAATGGTTTTATTTACTCTGGAAAATATATTACTAAATCTTTTATTGATGAGTATAAAAACATATTTAAAGATATAAAATTTTTTATTTCTGATAAAGAGAACAATACAAAAAAAATTGAAAAAAGTTATCTCCATAGTTTAAGTATTCAAACCTATCTGCAAGATGATTGTTTTGTAAATAGAATAGATTTTTATGATATTTTTAATAATTATATTTTTAGCATAGAAGCAAAAAATTTTATGAAAATAGTTGATAATGGTAAAAAAACTATTCTTTTATATAATATTGCTATAGCTTTTTTACTCTTAGGAATTTTTGTGATTTTATCAAAAGCGCAGGATGATCTCTTTCAAAATAATATAAAGCTTGAATCAGAAGTGAATGAGAGAACTGAAACACTTAACAAATATGTAAATATTGTGAATAAGTATGTAACAACCTCTTCAACAGATTTGGAAGGAAGAATCACTCAAGTATCTGAAGCATTTTGTAGAATTAGCGGATACTCTAAAGAAGAACTGATTGGACGAACACATAATATTGTTAAACATGAAGATATGGATCCTAAAGTATATGAAGATTTATGGGAAACTATAACAACTGATCAAAAATGGGTTGGTGAGATCAAAAATAAAAAGAAAAATGGTGAAGAGTATTGGGTATTAGCAAATATAGAGCCCACATATTCAAGTAGTGGTAAAAAAATAGGATATACATCTATTCGTCAAGAGATAACTGATAAAAAAAGAGTTGAAAAACTTTCAGTAACAGATAAACTAACCCAACTATACAATAGAGTAAGATTGGAAGAGATATTTATGGTAGAGATTGCTAAATTTCATAGATATCATACTTGTTTTTCTGTGATTTTAATTGATATAGATTTTTTCAAACAAGTAAATGACACATACGGACACAATGTTGGTGATGTTTTTTTAAGAGAGCTATCTGATTTATTACGTTCATCTATTAGAATAGATGATGTTGTTGGAAGATGGGGTGGTGAAGAGTTCATTATTTTATCTAATAACTATTCTATTGAAGGTGTAATGCGATTTGCAGAAAAAATAAGAAAAACCATAGAAGAACATACTTTTTCTACAGTTGGACATAAAACAGCTAGTATTGGTGTCTCTATTTTAAATAAAGAAGATACTCAAGAAAGTGTCGTGTATAGAGCTGACAAATCATTGTATCAAGCAAAAAAATTAGGTAGAAATAGAGTGTGTTTGCATTAATATTTATTTTTTAGAGACTATTTGTTACTACAACTAAAAAATTAATATTTTTTATAATTACTTTTAAGGTTTAAGAAAAAATTTATTTGATATAATCATTGAAATTTTATTTAAAGGATTAAAATGGTTTCAAATATGCTTAAAACAAGTTTATTATCAGTTGCTGCAATCGCAGTATTAACAGGATGTGGAGGGAATAAAATTGATGTTTTATCTTATCCAACAAAGATTAACACAAAAGTAGATATTCCAGAAATATGTATGCCTCAATATAAATCTGTAATGCCTACAATTGCAGTTATGGAGTTTACTAATAATTCTACATTTGGTAAAGCACAAACTAATGAAACTAAGTTTAATTCTGATACAAAAAGACGAGCAGCTGCACTGGCTGGTGTTGTAGCTACTCCTGGTGCAGTAGGTGTTGGGTATGTTGCAGGAAGTGATACAAAAACAAAGTCAAAAACAACAAATGTAAAAAGAGATATTGATGCAAAGTTATCTAGTTCTATTACAGGTCCTTTAGAAACACTTGTTGTTAATTCTGGTGGAGCAAAATTATTTACAAGATCAGATATGGATAAAATTGATGCTGAGCTAAAGTTTCAAGACAGTGGATTAATTGATCCTGCTTCTGCAGTTGAGTTTGGTAAAACATCAGGTGTTCGATTTATTTTAACTGGTTCGATTGATAATGTAGAACAAAACTATAGAGGTAATTCTGATGCAGCAGGTGTTGTAGGAAATATGACAGCTCAATCTGATAATCAAACTGTACGATTAATTGGTTCATTATTTAAACTAGGTGCTGCTTTAACAGATGGAATGATTGTAAAAACAAAAATGACAGTCAAAATGATAGATGTTCAAACAGGTAAAATAGTATTTACAAAACAACTTGAAGAAGATACAAACATTGGTAAAATTCAAGATCCAAGTTATGATCAAGTTGTTGGTGCTATTAAAGCAAATATGCTAGAAGCTTTACCAAATTTAGAAAAAGATTTATCTATTTATTTATCTGTTAAAGGATATGTAACTCAGTTAAAAACAAATGATAAAGATGTAATTGCTCAAGTAAATATTGGTAGAGACTTAAAAGTTGAAGAGGATCAAGTTTTTAAAGTATATTCTTTTGATCAAAATGAAGACCCAATGACTGGAAAAGTAAGTTGCGATGTTATTGAAACAACTACAAAGTTAAGAGCGAGTCAACAAATTACACAAGGAACTACTTGGGTAACAATAGAAGAGGGTGATGGTAGTATTTTAAAACTTGGACAATTAGTTCAAAAAACACATGAAAAGGCTGGTGGTTTTGCAATTCCTTCAATGTAAAAAACTCATAACTACAACACTTATCGCACTTTCTTTAACAGGATGTGTACAAGATTTAGCTTTTATGAAACAAGAAGTGAAGATCCCCTCTTGGTATATCAACGCGCCTGTTAATAATGAAATATTTATTTATGGTGAAGGTGAAGCTAAAACTTTAAGTGATGCAAAAGATAATGCATTGAACTCTATGGCATCAAAACTTATCGTAAGTGTTGGTTCAAGTACTTCAAGTATTACAAAAACATCAAGAGATGCTACATCTAGTAGTTATTCGAAAGATGTTACAAAAGATGTAAAGATTGATGTACAAAAAATTAAATTCACAAATGCAACTGTAGAAAAAAGTGAAGAAGTTAGTGGTGATTTTTATATTCTTATGAAAGTAAATAGACAAGAGCTTTTTGAAAATAAGAAAAAAGAGTTTGATATAAACGATAATAGAATTACAACTCAAATCAACACACTTAATTCGTATGGGAAATTGGAGCAAATTAATATTTTACAATCAATATATCCTTCTATTATTAAAGCAAAAAAAGAGTCAATTATTTTAAATGCGATTAATAACGATTTTAATCAAGGTCCTTATATTGAAAAATATGATTCATATATTGATATGATTGATCAATTAAAAAATAATTCATCAATTATGGTAAAAACAAATAATAGTAAGAGATATTTTTCTGATGCATTAATTGATATGCTAAATCAGGAGCAATATAAAGTTTCAGATAGCCTAAAAAGTGATGTTATAGTATCTTTAAATAATAAAGTGAAGTATAGTGTTGCAAGAGGATGGAATATTGCAAAAGTAACTACTTCTATCTCTGTTATTTCTAATAATAAGATTATCTCGAATAGTATTATTTCATCTGTAGGACGATCTTCTACATCGCAAGAGAGTGCTTTGGAAAATGCTTCACAGTATTTTGCTAAACAAATAAAAGAAAAAACACTTGACAAGGTGATTTTCAACAAATAAACTTGGTAGGTATTTTACCTACCAAAAGAATAAACAAAATATTTTTAGCTATAATCTATAAAAATTTTATAGGGTAGTTAATGGAATATTTTGATATATTTACACACATTTTAGTTGTTATGAGTTTAGGTTGGTATATGATTACTAATCTGCAATGGTACAACTACAAAATTCAACGCGTTATTTTAAAGCATCACAAACAACAATGGCATATAGTATATTTTGTTACTCCATTTTTGCTTTATTATATTCTTCCAACACTGTATTTTGATTTCTATTTTTATATTTTATATATGACAAGTTTCATTATTTGGAATCGAAACCTCGATAAACCTTTGGTTCTTACAACTAGAGTTAAAAGATTTTTAGCTATTTTACTTTTCACGACATTTGCAATTGATGGTCTTGTGACATTTACACAATCGCCTTTTTACGGATTATTTCTTCCATTATTTATAACATATATTATTACTACACTATTGGAAAAAATATTTTTTCTTTCTTATAAAGCAAAAGCAAAACAAAGATTAAAAACGATTAGGGATTTACAAATCATTGCTATTACAGCATCATATGGCAAAACATCAATTAAAAACTATCTTTGCCAAGTGTTAAGTAAAAAGTTTAATGTATATATGACACCAAGAAGTGTTAATACTATTGGTGGTATTGTAAAAGATGTCAATAGTGATTTACCTTTAGATACACAAATATATATAGCAGAAGCGGGAGCTAGAGAAACTGGTGATATTGAAGAGATTGTAAACTTTATCGAACCTCAATATGCTATTATTGGAAGTGTTGGTGAACAGCACATAGAGTATTTTAAAACTTTAGACAATATTATCCATACAAAAATGGAGATTTTAAAGTCACCAAAACTCGTACATGGTTTTGTGCATGATAGTGTTCCTATGTTGCAGTACGATACGATTACAAAATACCCAAGTAACTTAAACATCACAAGAAGTGACCTCAATGGAATCTGGTTTGATCTGAATATTGATGGTCAAACAGAACATTTCCATGCTCCAATTCTTGGTAGTTTTAATGCTATTAACCTGACTTCTGTTATTTTGATGGCAAAAACATTAGGGATGAGTATCGATGATATTAAAATGGCTTTACATAACATGAAACCAGTTGATCATAGACTACAATTAAGTAAAGCAAATGGAAAACTTATTTTGGATGATAGTTTTAATGGAAACTTAGAAGGGATGCTTGAAGCTGTACAAATAGCATCTACTCATGAAGGTAGAAAAGTTATCATCACCCCAGGGCTTGTAGAGTCGACAATGGAAGCAAATGTAGAGTTTGCACATGCTATTGACGCCGTGTTTGATGTGATTATCATCACAGGTGATTTAAATGCAAAACTTTTTAGTAAAGTAATCACAAAACACAAACCAATTTTTCTTGAAAATAAAGCAAAAATGCAAGATATGCTTTTAAAAGAAACAAAAATGGGTGATATTATTTTATTTGCAAATGATGCACCAAA
>JBATTX010000045.1:0-3318 GCA_049670825.1 Arcobacteraceae bacterium
TTTTATTTTGGTCAAACATTGCAAAAGAAAATAAGATAGTATTAGTTACTTCACTTTTTGAAAAAAGAACTGCAGGACTTTATCATAACACAGCAGTTGTATTTGAAAAAGATGGAACAATTGCAGGGAAATATAGAAAAATGCATATTCCAGATGATCCAGGATTTTATGAAAAATTCTATTTTACACCAGGTGATATTGGATTTGAACCAATACAAACGAGTGTTGGAAAATTAGGTGTTTTAATTTGTTGGGATCAGTGGTATCCAGAAGCAGCAAGAGTGATGGCACTAAAAGGTGCAGAGTTACTTATCTACCCAACTGCAATTGGATGGTTTGAAGATGATGCAGAAGATGAAAAACAAAGACAACTTGATGCTTGGATAGCTGTACAAAGGGGCCATGCAGTTGCAAATGGTTTACCAGTTCTTACAGTTAATAGAGTAGGATTTGAGGAAGATGATACGAAAGTACTCAACGGAACACAATTTTGGGGAAATTCATTTGTATTTGGACCACAAGGTGAGTATTTGTCACATGCGAACCATCAAAATGAAGAGATAGTTTACACAACATTAGACTTAAAAAAAAGTGAAAATGTTCGAAGATGGTGGCCATTTTTACGAGATAGAAGAATAGAATGTTATAATAACATCACAAAAAGATATATAGATTAATTTAAAAAGAGGATATTAAATGAAATTTACAGGAACAAATGTACTAATTACAGGTGCTAGTAAAGGAATTGGTGCACAAATTGCAAAAGAGTTAGCTACATATGGTTTAAAAGTATGGATTAATTATAGAAGTAAACCAGAGTTAGCGGATGCAGTTAAAGCTGAAATTGAAAATGCTGGTGGTACAGCTGCTGTGATTAAAGGTGATGTTTCAAATGAAGCTGATTGGGCAGATATTATTAAAACAATAGTTGATGCAGATGGAGCAATTAGTTATCTTGTAAATAATGCAGGTATTACAAAAGATAAATTAGCATTAAGAATGAGTGTTGCAGATTTTGATGATGTAATTAATGCAAACTTAAAATCTACATTTATTGGTTGTAGAGATGCTTTAAAAGCGATGAGTAAGAAAAAATTTGGTGCAGTTGTAAATATCTCTTCAATAGTTGGAGAGATGGGAAATGCTGGGCAAACGAATTACAGTGCAAGTAAAGGTGGAGTTAATAGTATGACAAAATCATTTGCAAAAGAGGGTGCGTCTAGAGGAATTAGATTTAATAGTGTAACTCCAGGATTTATTAGAACTGATATGACAGATGAGTTAAAAGATGAAGTAAAAGAGGAATATACTAGAAATATTCCATTAAAAAGATTTGGTGAAGCTAAAGATGTAGCTGATGCAGTTGCTTTTTTATTAAGTGATCATTCTACATATATAACAGGTGAAATTTTAAAAGTAAATGGTGGGTTATACGTATAATAATTCTAGACAAAGCAATAAAAAGAATGCTTTCAAAGAAAATATGCTATAATTATAAGAATTTTAATTAAAAAAGGAAGAATTATGTTAGAAAAAGTAAAAGCAGTTGTAGTTGAACAACTAGATTGTAACCCAGATGAAGTAAAAGAAGACTCAAAGTTTATTGAGGATTTAGGTGCAGATTCACTAGATGTAGTTGAACTAGTAATGGCTTTAGAAGAAGAATTTGATATCGAAATTCCAGATGAAGATGCAGAAGGTATTCTTACTGTTGCAGATGCATTAAAATACATCGAAGACAATAAATAATCTTTTTTTACAACATTTATAGATAAGGTTTACCTTGTCTATAAAGAAATAATAATTTAAATAAAGTTAAAATAATTTTAATTTTATTTAGTTTATAAATATGGAGATATAGAATATGCAAAGAGTTGTAGTAACTGGTTTAGGAATGATAAATTCACTTGGGTCTAACGTAACAGATTCATTTAAAGCGATTGTAGAAGGTCAAACTGGTATAGATAAAATAACACTTTTTGATGCAAGTGAATTCACAGCACAAATAGCGGGAGAAGTAAAAGATTTTGATCCAACAGCAATTATGGGTAAAAAAGAAGCTAAGAAAGCTGATAGATTTATTCAGTTAGGTATTCATGCAGCACAAGAAGCAATGGAAGATGCTGCGTTAGTTACAGAGAATAAAGTAAGTGATGATATTTCTGAATCATTTGGAATTGTAGCTGCTTCAGGTATTGGTGGAATGACAAACATTGAAAAAAATTCAGTGGTTTGTGCAAACAGAGGACCAAGTAAAATATCTCCATTTTTTATTCCATCTTCTTTAGTAAATATGCTTGGTGGTTTTATTACTATTCAACATAATTTAAAAGGTCCAAATATTTCAGCTGTTACTGCGTGTGCTGCTGGTACACATGCTATTGCAGATGCTTATAAAACAATCGTACTTGGTGGAGCTACAAAAATGTTAGTTGTTGGTGCAGAGTCTGCTGTATGTGCAGCTGGTGTTGGTGGTTTTGCTTCTATGAAAGCTTTAAGTACTAGAAACGATGATCCTAAAACTGCATCAAGACCATTTGATAAAAATAGAGACGGTTTTGTAATGGGTGAGGGTGCTGGTGCCCTTGTTCTTGAGACACTTGAATCAGCTGAAGCACGTGGAGCGAAAATCTATGCTGAAGTTTTAGGTTTTGGTGAAAGTGGTGATGCAAACCATATTACAACTCCTACAATGGATGGTCCATTAAGAGCAATGAAAGCTGCTTACAATATGGCTAAAAAAAATAACGGTGGTGAATTAAAAATTGATTATGTAAATGCTCATGGAACTTCAACACCTGTTAATGATAAAAATGAATCTGCTGCTTTAATAGAGTTATTTGGTGGAGCTGAAAATTGTCCTCCTGTAACATCTACAAAAGGTCAAATTGGACATTGTTTAGGAGCTGCTGGTGCAGTTGAAGCAATTATTGCTATTAAAGCTATGGATGATGGTATTATCCCTCCAACAATTAACCAAATTGAAGCAGATGAAAACTGTGATTTAGATTATGTTCCAAACATTGCAAGAAAAGCAGATATTAATGTAATTATGAGTAACTCATTTGGTTTCGGTGGAACAAATGTTGTTATAATTATGAAAAAATATACAAAGTAGTTAACGTATTATGGCTACATATTTAGATTTTGAAGAAGATTTAAAAAAAATTGAAGATGATATCATTGTTGCAAAAACAAAAGCAGATGAATATGCAGTTTCAATTTTAGAAAAAAAGCTATCTGTAGAGGTAGAAAAAACTTATTCAAATCTGACAGATTTTCAAAAGCTAAAACTAGCTAGACATGCAGATAGACCTT
>JBATTX010000046.1:0-2808 GCA_049670825.1 Arcobacteraceae bacterium
TTTTAATCCTATTAGTGTCTTGATACTTTTTCAAAATAACAAACCATCACATATGATAGCTGAAGTTCACAACTATAATGGGGGAAGAGTTATCTACCCTGTAGAAGTAGAATCAAACGATGGCATACATTTTAAAGGTATCACTGCAAAAGATATGTATGTATCACCATTTTTTAAACGAGAGGGAAGATATGAATTTGATTTAACATATACAAAAGAGCAATTTTCAATTGGGATCAATCTATTTGAAGAAGATGAAAAGATGCTCAGTTCTACTTTTGTAGGAAAAAGTTTAGCTTTTAGTGAAACATCAATACGTTCACTTTTTTTTAAGCACACACTTTTAACACTATGGGTAGTTACAAGAACACTTTGGCAAAGTATAAAACTAAAATCAAAAGGGTTAAAGTGGAACAGTCCAACACCACAAGACCAAATAAGGAGAGCATAAAATGAATACTTTTTGGAACAAATTAGGGGATAAATATTTATCAAAAATCACTCAAGGAAACTTAGAAGTAACCTATAGTGATGGCACAACAAAAATATATGGAGATACTCAAACTCCAAAAGCAAAACTACAGTTAAACAACTCAGATCTTTTCAGACGTTTAATGCTGTTTGGGGATATTGGGTTTACTGAAAGTTATATGGATAAAGATTTTGAGTGTGATGATTTAACTGCATTGATACAAATTGCACTACTTAATTCAAATGCTTTACAAACAAAAAGTGAAGATGAGAAAAAATTTTCACTTTACAATCTATTTCCAGTGATTAACAAAATAAAACATGCAATGAGAAAAAATTCTAAAACTCGATCTGCAAAAAATATTCAAGAGCATTATGACTTATCAAATCAGTTTTTTGAACTTTTCTTAGATGATACAATGATGTACTCATCTGCTGTTTTTGAAAAACCTACAGATACACTCTTTGAAGCACAACAAAGAAAAATAGATAAACTAGCACAAAAGCTCAACCTTAAAAAGGGTTCAAAAGTATTAGAGATAGGTTCAGGGTGGGGAGCTATGGCGATTCATTTAGTACAAAAATATGGTTGTGAAGTAACAACACTCACACTTTCAAAAGAGCAAAAAAAGCTATGTGAGAAAAGATTTAAAGAGCATAATATAGAGGAATCAGTTGATATATTACTCAAAGATTATAGAGATATGCAAGGTGAGTTTGATGCAGTGATTGCTGTTGAGATGTTTGAGGCTGTGGGTCGTGAATATTTTGATATCTTTTTTAAAAAATGTGAAGCATTGATGAAACCAAGTGGAATATTAGTAATGCAAATTATCACTATGCCAGATCAACGATATGATTCATATTGTAAAGGGACAGATTTTATTCAAAAATATATTTTTCCAGGAGGTCATCTACCAAGTTTAGGAAAAATATTAGAAGTAACAAAAAAACACACCAATCTTAATCTTTTACATATGGAGGAGTTTCCTGAACATTATGCAAAGACACTCAATATTTGGCATGAAACTTTTACAAATAAATTAGATGAAGTGAAACAATTAGGTTTTGATGAGTATTTTATACGAATGTGGAAAATGTACCTATGTTACTGTGAAGCTGCTTTTTTAACACGAAATATCAGTCTTGTTCAAGTAGCATTTACAAGATATCAAAATATAGAACTAAACCAAGGACTTGTGGCATGAAAACTATAAAAATATTTTTCTTATCTACAATTATTTTCTTTATCACAGGATGTACCAGTATGACAATAGAAGATTTTACAAATAAAACACCAGAATTTATACCACAACAATATTTTAATGGACCACTTAGAGCCTATGGTATGGTAAAAGATAGAAGTGGCAAGATTATTAAAACTTTTAAAGGAGAACTCGTAGGTTCTTGGGATGAAAAAGGTGTTGGGACACTCAAAGAGGAGTTTGTTTATGATAATGGAGAAACCCAAAAAAGAGTTTGGACATTAAAACCAACAGGAGATAAAACTTTTATAGGAACTGCTGGAGATATTGTAGGTGAAGCACAAATGATAGCTAATGGAAATACAGTGATGATAGACTATGTAATGACGGTACCTTACAACGATTCAACAATTGATATTCATGTAAAAGATTGGCTACATCTCCAACAAGATGGTGTCATACTCAACCATTCCAAAATGAAAAAATTTGGATTTACTGTTGGGGAACTAGTAATTACTATTTTAAAAGACTAAAAACGACTCATATACTACTTGAAAATTCAAAATTATCATTCAAGTAGTATCTTACTATTACAATTTCTTATATTTTAAAAGAAAAATTCTTTCCTTTTTTACACACTTGCAAAAAAACATTTTTTCTCAAAATTACAATTTTTTTAAAAAAAAGCGACTATTTGCTACTTTTTTCTCTTCGTTTCAATAATTTTTATGTTACCTTTTTATACATACAAAATGATTACATTTTTACACATTCTTTGTTGACTAAATTTATCAACAAATTAGATGTTTAAATTAAGTTAGTAAGCTTTTTATTTTTCTATTGTTTCAGTTATACACATAATTAGATCAAAATCATTAAGATATTTATGTTACCTTATTTCACATTATCATAATTTAAAACGCTATTATCAGCACTAATTAATTTAAAATAAAATTTATAAACTAATATTTATTATTTAGTTAATACTCCGTTTATGCTGTTTAAATACTAGACAATTTAAAATAAAGGAAGAAAATGAAAGAAGAATTGGTAGATAGGATTGAGTCAAATCCTAAATATCAAGAACTAGTTTCGAAGAGAAATAGTTTTGGTATCAAGTTAGGTGTATTTG
>JBATTX010000047.1:0-2161 GCA_049670825.1 Arcobacteraceae bacterium
TGAGGACACGCCCAACCACACCAAACTCTACCAAACATTGCCGTAACTGCAAATATTCCTATAAAGAGTAGCATTAGTAAAAATGGCATGATAAATAACTCATTTACATTAAACACATATCCTATAAAATGAAATTGCAATCTTTCAAAAGACAATAGTAAAAGATGGTTCCCATCGATAGTGATAAATGGAGTTCCCATTATAAAAATGGTAATAAGTAGATATGTTAGATATCTTTTTTTTGAATAGCTCATATTTAGTTCCTTTAAATAATTTAAGGAACTATAATAATTAAAAGTGTTCTTTTGGTGGTATGATAAAAAAAGTTTTAATTATTTGAATTTTTTAGGAAAATCGTATGAGATAAGTTTTCCATTTTCTTTAGATACATTCATCCAAGAATCACAATCAAAATCTATCTCAACTGTAGCACTTGTAGGAATACTCTCTTTTAAATCACATAACATATATGCTAAAGCAGAAACACCAGGATTGTGTCCTACTAAAAACACAACATCATTTGTATCTGGAATATAACTTACTATATCTTGTAGTGTATTTACATAAGCTTCATAGATATACTGATTTTGCATAATTTCATTTGTGTATCCAACTTCTTTAGCAATAATTTCTGCTGTGCTTATAGCTCGTAAAGCTGGTGAACTCATGATAAGGTCAGGTAAAAGAGATTTTTCTTTTAGAAATTTTCCCATAAAAGGAGCGTTTTCTTCACCTCTTGTATTTAATGGTCTATCAAAATCATCTAAAGAACTATCTTCCCAATCAGATTTAGCATGCCGAATAATAACTAATTTTTTCATTTATCTCTTCCTTTTAAAAATATAATTTTATCAAAATTAATGTAAAAACATCTCAAAATAATAATTATTTTTTTGATGAAAGTCAACTAAAATGGTTTACTTTTAATTATAAACTATTATTAATAAATTATTTTCAACTAATTATTATATAAGAATATCTCATATACAATGTTACCAAAATTGAGAAAAGGCTACATAATGAAAATCAAATCTAAACTGTTAATATTTGTTTTTATAACAATTGTTTTAGTTGCATCAAGTGTTGTTACTAGTGCTATATTTGCACTCAAAGACTCTACAGAACATCATATTGAGTACTATACCAAAGCTGCTTATAAAAACAAAGAGATGAGTCTTAGAAATAATGTTTCTGTTGCAAAAGACACTATAAAATCATTTTATGAAAAAATGCAAACAGAAGGCTTATCTGAAGAGAAAGCAAAAGCACTCGCATTAAACTATATTAAAAATGTTCGTTACTCAAACAACAACTACTATTGGGTAAAAGATTTAGATGCCAAAATGCTTATGCATCCTATGTCTCCATCACTCAATAATACAAATGTAGCTAATGTAAAAGATGTAAATGGGAAAGCCATTTTTCAAGAGATGATCGCATTAGCAAAAGAAAAAGGAAATGGGCTAGTAGAATATACTTGGAATAAACCAGGTGTACAAGACCCTCAACCAAAATATTCTTATGTAGAACTTTTTCAACCTTGGGGATGGGTTATTGGAACTGGAAGTTACCTTGATGATGTAGAAAATGATGTAAAACTTATGAGACATAATTCAGAAGAGAATCTCAATGGTATCATCATCGATACACTATTATTAGTATTAGTAACGGCAATTATATTATCAATTATTTCATCTTTCTTAATCAAAAAAATAATTGTTGGACCACTATCAACGCTAACAGGTACAGTAAAAGCGTTAACTAAATTTTCAAGTGCCGACCAAAAAATCAATATTAACTCAAAAGATGAAATAGGGGATTTAGCAAGATACTTTAATGAATATCTAGAATCTATAAGACAAGTTGTATCACAAGATCAACAAATCGTTGAAGAGAGTGAAAAAGCAATCGAAATGGTTAGAGCTGGATTTTTCTCATACAAAGTTGAAAGTACTTCTCAAAATAGATCAACAAATGACTTAAAAAATGCTATCAATGATCTAATCGATGACTTAAATCAAAAATTTACAGAAGTAAACAAATGTATTATGGAATATGGGAAAAGTAATTTTGAATACGATTTTCAAGTTGATAATATTGCAGGTCAAATGGGAACATTAGTTACAGGTACAAAATCAGTAGGATACAATGTATCTGAACT
>JBATTX010000048.1:0-2334 GCA_049670825.1 Arcobacteraceae bacterium
TAAGATAAAAGTAATGTTTATTGCACAAGAGACAAATGATTGGCATGGAGAATTTAAAAATAGTATAGAATATGAAATTGAAAGATATAAAAATTTTTGGATAGATAAAAAAAGTCCTCATTCGAAAAAAGGACCTTTAATGCAATTGTTTATCAAATTTGAAAGCAATTTTGATAAAAAGAAAGTATCATGTATTTGGAATAATATATGTAAAATTGGCAAAGCAAAAGATAAAGGTACTCCACCAACAAAAATTATTGAATGGCAAAATGAATGGTTTAAAATTGTAAAAAAAGAGATTGAAATCTTACATCCTGATATTATTTTTTTCTTTACTGGTCCTAATAAATACGATGAGTTTATCAAAAAAAGTTTAGGAGAATTTTCAAAACTTGAAGTAGAGGGATTTAATAAAAGAGCTTTTTCAAAATTAGAATTTAAAGATATTAATATTAATGCATACAAAACATACCATCCTAATTATTTAAGAAGAAGTAAACGAAAAGATATAATACAAAAAATAGAAGAAATTGTAAAAAGTTTATAACAGACCTCAAACTGAGAAATTCATAATATAAACTTTCATATATTTTAACAAAAAAAGGGATGAAAGTGTAGTAAATGAATATATACAGAATTAACACAAGGACATAACAAAATGCAGGAGCAAATATTTTACACAAGAGCTGATAAAATATTACTCTCCTTAAATGTTAAGTTACTAAACCTCTAGAGACTGTGAAAGAACTGAAGCCGTTGATAACAACAAATTAGCTAAAATATAAATATAATAGATTAACAAAAAGGCTCAAAATGCCAAACTACAAAGAAGGATTAAATCGTAATCAACAACTTCTTTTTCCTCCCAGTTTAGATGAATATGTTGATGAAAATAATTCAGTAAGAGCTATTGATAGCTATGTTGATAGTATAGGTTTAGCTACTTTAGGAGTATTTACTACTAACGGTGGTTCTGAAGGTCAACCAGCATATCATCCAGCTCTACTTTTGAAGATTTACCTCTATGGATATCTAAATAGTATTAGAAGCTCTAGAAAACTCGAACGTGAGATTAAACGTAATGTTGAGATGATGTGGCTTTGTGAAGGACTTACTCCAGGGTATAAGACTATTGCTAACTTTCGTAAAGATAATCCCTCAGTGTTAAAACAACTATTTCGTGACTTTGTAATGTTATGTCGCTCTGTAGATTTAATTGATGGAGAAGTTGTTGCTATTGATGGTGCCTTTTTACGTGCTAATGCATCAAAGAATCAACTTATCTCTGAAAAAATGACCCGTAAGGATATGGAATCAGTTGATGAGAAGATAACAGAGTATATAAGTTCATTAGAATATAGTGATACCTGCGAGAATAAAGAGATAACTCCAATAGTAAGAAAGCAAGATTTAGATCGACTTAAAAAACATAAATTAAAATTGAGTAGCAATTTACAGACATTAAAAGAGAATAATGCAACACAATACTGTAAAAGTGATCCTGATGCTACTTTGATGCGTAAACCAGCACATCATCTAATGGCATATAATACTCAAATTGCTGTTGATGGAAAATATAAGTTTATTGTTGCTACTGATATCTCTACCAAAGGGGTCGATTTAGATCAACTCTATCCTCTATCAATTCAAGCTAAAGAGGCTACCGGAAATAAAGAGATAAAAGTTGCAGCCGATGCAGGTTATTACAATCCAAAAGAGATTAAAAAATGTGTTGATGAAGGTATAGATGTTTATGTACCAATACAAGACAAGCAAAAAAAGCAAAAAGACAAAGGAATGTTTGCTCGTGATGCATTTGTTTATGATGAAGTTAACGATTGCTATATCTGTCCTAATGATAAGGTGTTAAAGCGGAGAAAAACCATTTATGAAAAGAATGGTATTAAGCGTTTAATGTACTTCGGTACCCGCTCTGTGTGTACAGTTTGTCCACTACGTTCACAATGTCTTCCTCCTAAAACACCTGCAAAACGTCTTTGGAGATGGGAACACGAATCACTCATCGATACACACCGTACAAAGATGCAGACACCAAAGGCTAGAAATATGATTAAGCAGCGTGCTGCTTTAGCAGAGCACCCATTTGGTACAATCAAACAAAAGCTTGGTTGGAGCCATTTTCTAGTACGGGGTAAAACAAAGGTTGTTGGAGAGAATGCTTTAATTATGCTCACCTATAATTTTAGACGATTGTTGAATCTCATTGGTATTACACTGTTTCAAAAGCTGATAAAAGCCAGTAAAAATGGCAATATAGAAGATATAAAACAAGAAATAGCAGAGTACATTGCAGTTCTAGTGTTTTTTAGAGCT
>JBATTX010000049.1:0-8401 GCA_049670825.1 Arcobacteraceae bacterium
GTAGTTATTTCTAATTGATTAGAAATATGTGATTGCATTTTTTGTAATTGTGCAATTTGATTGATATTAGAAGAAATATTATTTACAAAACTGTTATTACTCTTAGTTTGTAAACTTATTTCAACAATGTCAGAATTAGCCTTTTTTGTTTGTTCTGTGTTATTAACAACTTTTGCAGACTCTGCATCGTTGTTAATTTTATTTTTATTTGTAAAATTATTTACAGCATTTAATTGAGTTAGTTCCATAATTATTCCTCCTTTTAGTTTTGTTATACAATTATACATCATTTTTTAATAATCTTTTCTTAAAATTAAATTAAATTATAAAAGAATTTAAAAAACTACTTAAAATTGAAACTCATAATTATTTAATAGTTTTTTGGATAAAATCTGCATATTTTAAAGAAAGAGTATAATTTATGGAAAATGAACAAATAGAAGAGCAGTTAACAGGCTCACAAATAGTTATAGAAGCCCTTCACAAGGAGAATACTGAAGTTGTCTTTGGTTATCCAGGTGGTGCTATTATGAATGTATATGATGAGATCTATAAACAAGATCATTTTCAACATATATTAGTAAAACATGAACAAGCAGCAATTCACGCAGCAGATGCATATGCTCGTTCAAGTGGTAAGGTTGGTGTTGCTATTGTTACAAGTGGTCCAGGGTTTACTAATGCAGTTACTGGATTAGCTACAGCATATACTGATAGTATTCCTATGGTTGTAATCAGTGGGCAAGTTCCAACTACAGTAATAGGTACCGATGCATTTCAGGAGATTGATGCTGTTGGTATAAGTAGATCATGTACAAAACACAATTTTTTAGTAAATGATGTAAAAGATTTGACAAGAGTATTAAAAATTGCCTTTCATATTGCAAGAAGTGGAAGACCAGGTCCTGTTCATATTGATTTACCAAAAGATGTTAGTGCCGACTTGGCAACTTTTGATTATGAACAAGAGTTCGAACTTCCGACTTATAAGCCAACTACAAAAGGTAATGTAAGACAAATTAAGTTTGCCTTAGAAAAAATTAGTGAGTCAAAACGACCATTGCTTTATGTTGGTGGTGGTGCAGTTTTAGCAAATTGTTATGAAGATATTAGAGCATTTGCACATCAAACAAATATTCCTGTAGTTGAAACATTAATGGCTAGAGGAATTATGAGAAGTGATGATGATTTACTATTTGGTATGTTAGGTATGCATGGTGAGTATGCTGCTAATATGGCAATGAGTGAAACTGATATGATTATTTGTCTTGGTGCTAGATTTGATGATAGAGTTACAGGTAGACTTGATGTGTTTGCAAAAAAAGCGCAAGTTGTACACGTAGATATTGATCCTGCTAGTATTGCAAAAATTGTTAAACCAAATTACCCAATAGTTGGTGATTTAGGTATCGTAATGAAACAAATTTTAGAACATACAAAAGAGTTTGAATTTAATGACTATACGCAATGGGTAAAAACATTAAAAGGATATCAAGCTGAACACCCTTTAGCTTTTGAAGAAGACAGTGATAGATTAAAACCTCAATGGGTTATTAAGAGAACTGGTGAATTACTTGGTGATAAAGCATTGATCTCAACAGATGTTGGACAACATCAAATGTGGACAGCTCAATTTTATCCATTTAATTATCCAAGACAATGGATGACAAGTGGTGGTTTAGGTACAATGGGAGTAGGACTTCCATACGCAATGGGTGCAAAAAGAGCAAATCCAGATAAAATATCTGTAAACTTTACAGGTGATGGTTCTATTATGATGAATATTCAAGAGATAATTACTTGTACACAATATAATTTACCACATATCAATATTATTTTAAATAATAATTACCTAGGTATGGTAAGACAATGGCAAACAAGATTTTATGAAGATAGATTAGCAGAAACAACGTTAGATATTCAAGCAGATTTTACAATGCTTGCTATGTCAATGGGCGGAGTAGGTTATAAAGTTCATACAAAAGAAGAATTTGATGCTGCATTAGAAGATGCTGTTGCCTCAAATAAAGTTGCTATGATCGAGGTTATAATTGATAGAAGAGAAGAAGTTCTTCCAATGGTACCAAATGGACATGCTTTAGATGAGATGCTTTTATTAGAAAAAAAAGGGGATAAGTAATGAATAATTTTAATCATTTTTACGATAGTACTGAAAGAAGAGAGGTATTATCAATTATCGTAGTAAATAAAGATTCTGTCCTCAGTAGAATAGTAGACCTTTTCTCTGCTCGAGGATATAATATTGATAGCTTAACAGTAGCACCTATTCCTGATTCTGAGTATTCAAGAATTACTATTATTACTGTTGGAATAGCAAGAACTATTGATCAAATTGTAAAACAACTTAATAAATTAGTTCCTGTATTAAAAGTTACAGAGCATAGTAATGTAATTGAAAAAGACACAGTACTTATTAAGATTCCTTTGGATCAAAGTTTAAGTGATATTGATGTTCTCGCTCGTGCATATAATGGTGCAATTCAAAATGTTACAGATGATGCTATCGTGGTTTCTGCAACAGATGATCCAGCTAGAATTATGAATTTTATAAAAGTTATTGAAAAATATAAACCAATTGAAATAGTAAGAAGTGGCGTTGTCGCTATGGAAAGATAATTAAAGAATGAAATTAAACACAATTTTAGAGGATTTAAAAATAGAAGTTGATGATAATATCAATAATAGTATCATTATTTCTGGATTGAATACTCTAAAAGATGCAAATGCAAATGAAATCTCATTTCTCGAGAATAAAAAATATCTTTCTGAACTTGAAGTCTCAAAAGCGGGGGCTATTTTTGTAACTGAAGAATTTAAGTCTAAAGTTCCTAAAAATTCTATAGCACTTGTAGTACCAGAACCTTATATATATTTGGCAAAAGCAAGTAAATATTTTGCTCCGAAGAAACTTGAAACTTCAGGAGAAAAATCACAACTAGGTCAAAACTGTACAGTGATGCCAAATACTTATCTAGGATTTAATTCTAAAATTGGTGATAATTGTATCATTATGAATGGTGCATTTATTGGTGATAATGTGATTATTGGAAGTAATACAGTTATCTATCCAAATGTTACAATCTATAGAGACTGTGAAATTGGAAACGATTGTATAATTCATGCGGGAAGTGTAATTGGAAGTGATGGTTTTGGTTTTGCTACTACAAAATTAGGTGAGCATATTAAAATTTATCAAAATGGTAATGTCGTTATTAAAAATAATGTAGAAATTGGTGCAAATTGTACAATAGATAGAGCTGCATTTGCAAGTACTATTATTGAAGATATGGTTCGAATAGATAATCTAGTACATATTGCACACAATTGTATTATAGGAAAAGGAAGTATTTTAGTTACTCAAACTGGACTTTCTGGATCTACTGTTTTAGGTGAATATGTTGTTATGGCTGGACAAAGTGGCACAACTGGACATTTAGAAATTGCTCCATATACTACTATTTCTGCGCGAGGTGTAGTTTCAAAATCGATAACTGAACCAAAAAAACAGTGGGCAGGATTCCCACTTATGGAACATAGAACATGGCTTAAATTGCAAGGTAGAATTGCAAAGCTTATTAAAGGATAAATTATAGTTTTCAAAATAGCCTCAATTATTTCGGCATTTATTTTAATTTTTTTATCTATTTCAATTTTTATCTCAGATGTAAATGTTGTAGGTAAAATAGGTTCTGTTGTATCTCATTATTCAAAAGAGTACTTAGGTTATATTGCATATGGGTATTTGATATTTTTTCTATATGTTTTATATAAATTTAATTTTTATGTAGTGAAATATGTTACTATAAAAGTATGTTCTGTTATTTTACTATTTATTTCACTTATCTTATTTCAAGCTCTCATTATTGACGGTCCACTCTCAGGTAAAATAGGTAATTACTTAGTAAATACTCTTTCTCCATTTGTTGGACTTGCTGGATTATGGATATTTGTAATTATAGGATTTTTAATATCATTTGTTTTACTAGTTGAAACAGATGATTTACTTACCGTGGATACTCATAAAATAAAAGAAAAAATAACAAATTTTTTTCAATTTTCATACCCAAAAAATAAAATCAAAAGTTTACCTCCAAAATTAAATAGAAGTTCAGAACAAAAAGTAACAGTAAAAGAAGTAGGGGATACTGCTGAAATTTATATTGATGATGAACCTGAAATTCAACATCCAGTTTTTAATAATATTCAAGAACAACCAACAAAAACATTTGAACAGAAAGATGAGTTTTCTGTAGAAGAAATTTTTGAATCATTTGAAACTAAAAATAATTCAATCAAATCAGAAAAAAACGAACCTTATTATGAAGAGATAATTGAAGAATTTACACCAGTCCTTACCCCTGAAGTAAAAGAAGAAGGGAAAAAGCACTCTGTTTTAGTTGAAGAATTAGAAGAGAATAAAAAACTTTTGGAAGATATCGAACTAGGGGATGTTGAAAAACCCAAAGATTTTCAATTGCCACCATCATCAATATTTCAACAAGCTCCAAAAGAATCAAAAACAAAAGTAAATGAAGCTGTTATTGATCAAAAGATAAAAGATTTGTTAGAAAAATTAAAAATGTTTAAAATTGATGGTGATGTTGTACGAACATATACTGGACCAATTGTTACAACTTTTGAATTCAAACCAGCTCCAAATGTAAAAGTATCTAAAATTTTAAATCTTCAAGATGATTTAGCTATGGCATTAAAAGCACAAACGATAAGAATTCAAGCTCCAATACCAGGAAAAGATGTGGTTGGAATAGAAGTTCCAAATGATGAAACACAAACTATCTATATGAGAGAAGTTTTAGAGAGTGATCTTTTTACAAAAGCATCATCACCTTTAACTATGATTTTAGGAAAAGATATAGTTGGAAATCCATTTATTACTGATTTGAAAAAACTTCCTCATTTACTAATAGCAGGAACTACAGGAAGTGGAAAATCTGTAGGATTAAACTCAATGATACTTTCATTGCTTTACAAAAATTCACCAGACACATTAAAATTGATTATGATAGATCCTAAAATGATTGAATTTTCTATTTATAATGATATTCCACATCTACTGACTCCCGTTATCACAAAACCAATGGAAGCTATAAATGCATTGGCAAATATGGTTGTAGAGATGGAAAGAAGATATGTTTTAATGGCAGATTCTAGAACTAAAAACATCGAAAACTATAATGAAAAATCGAAAACTACACATTATGAACCATTTCCATATATTGTAATTATAATTGATGAGTTAGCAGATTTAATGATGACAAGTGGAAAAGAGGTTGAGATATCAATTGCAAGAATTGCACAAAAAGCAAGAGCTTGTGGTATTCACTTAATTGTAGCAACACAACGACCATCTGTTGATGTAGTAACTGGACTCATTAAAGCAAATTTACCAAGTAGAATTAGTTATAAAGTTGGTCAAAAAGTTGATAGTAAAATTATTTTAGATTCAATGGGTGCAGAATCATTACTAGGAAGAGGGGATATGTTATTTACTCCTCCTGGTATGAGTGGCCTCGTTCGTCTGCATGCTCCATGGAGTGATGAGAAAGAGATAGAACAAGTTGCTGAATTTTTGAAAGATCAACGAGAAGCTAATTATGATGTGAGTATTTTAAAAGAACAATCTGAAGATGGTTTTACTAGTAATGGTGAAAACTCTGGAGAGATTGGTGAACTTGATGAATTATATGAGCAAGCTAAAATGGTTGTGCTTCAAGATAAAAAAAGTTCGATTAGTTATCTACAACGAAGATTGAAAATTGGTTACAACAGATCAGCTACTATTATTGAACAGCTTGAGATGTCTGGAATCTTATCTACACCTAATGCTAAAGGTAATAGAGAAATTTTGGTTTAAGAGGCGTTTTATACGTTCTCTTAAACTCTATAATATATTTTGTCTTGGAAACTTTAATTTCCAAACTATTATCTAAACTATGCTATACTACTCTTTATTAAATACTAGGAGAAGAAAAATGAGGTATCCTTTAGATTTTGAGAAAACATTTGAACAAACATTTCTATTTTGGTTAAGTAGATTTGTAAGAAATAAAATCACCAGCTTATCAAATAGACAAGTGACAAATAAAGATAGACTTGCCGAAATTATACAAGAGTTAGTTCATGGGTTTGATTCTATAGATGATTTAAAACTAATTATGAAAGAGGTTCGAAATATTGGAATTGGTAGTATTCATGTATATTATCTTCCTTTAGAAAAGTTATATCACTTTATGTCACATTTTGGAGCTGCTTCTATGAAAGAGATTGATGAAGAGGTATTGAGTGACTTTTTGGCAAGTGAAACGGCTAATTTATCTGATGCTACGAAAAAAAACTATCGTATTGCCCTCCTTGGATTTTTCGGATATATTGATAAACAAAATGAAGAGAAAAATGGCAATGCTTACAGATATGGGATTGAACTAAAAAATTGGGGTGGATTAGGAGGAAAAAGTGGAACCAAACTACCCTCTTTTTTAAATAAGGATGAAGTAAATAAATTCATACAAGCTATTGCTGATTATCCATTTAAAAACCATGATATTGGAGCACGAAATCGTTTAATTATTAAAACTATTTTATACACGGGTATTCGTGTGGGTGAAGCTATTGCTATTAGTAAAAAAGATTTTATAAAAGATGGTGATGCCTATATTATACAAGTAAGAGGAAAAGGAAATAAACCTAGAGTTGTTATGATAAAAGAAGAAATTATTAAAAGTGATTTAGCTCATTGGCTTGATATTCGAAGTTGTGAAGATAATTTATTATTTTGTAATCAAAAAGGAAAAAAACTTACTCAGTCATACATAAGTAGACTTGTAGAACAAATTTTATTAAGTGTTGGTTTACGAAAAGAGAAAAATGGAGCACATATGTTACGACATACTTTTGCTACATTGTTATATCAAAAAAGTCATGATCTGATTTTGGTACAAGAGTCATTGGGACATGCTGATATAAACACTTCTCGGATTTATACACATTTTGATAAAAGTCAGTTAAGTAGAACTACAGATATTTTTTAAAGTTTTTTATTAAAGATGATACTACCATAAGGATTCAGTATCGTAGGTATCATCTTTTTCTATAAATTCTAAATATACTAAATCTTCATAATCTAAATATAAAGAGTATTGATCTAAATAGATAGTTTGTTGTATATTTGATTTATTGATATATACAGGTTCATTTGTCGATGAAGACAAATCATCGAGGTGATATTCAACCATTGAGGGTGCAACTGATTGTATCCCCTCTTCTAGTTGATTAAAACATGAAACATGAAAGGTATTGAATAATGATGTTTTATCTAGTTGAATAATCAATTAGTTACTAAATCCATTCAATAGTGATTGCATTCTTCCTAAATCGATCTCTTTATTTTCATCTTTATCTTGGTAGAAATTATTCTCTTCTTTTTCTTCCTCTTCTATCTCAGGTTCTGGCTCAATTTTTTCTTCTTCTTTTTTCTCTTCTTCAAGGAGTGTTGGCCCTAAAATTGTTTCAATTCTACCAAGCATTGTATCCATTTCAGATGATGTATGTTTTGTAGTATCATTAAGCGCACATAGTCTACTATCTAGTCCTCTATTTCGAAGTTCTAAATCATCAATCTCTTCTTTTAAAGTAGTGTTTTCTTCTTTTAAATTTTTTGCTTCTTCTTGTAAAGTTTCATAAGCATCTAAAAGTTGATTAAGTGCTTTACTTAATTGCTGTACAGTACCATTTTCGTTCATTTTAAATCCTTGTTGTATATTAGTAGAATATTATCAAAACTTAACTGATAATTCCATCAATTTTAAGTAAAGATTTTACATCTGGTTCTTTACCTGCAAACTTTATATATAAGCTGTTCATATCAGCACTTCCACCCTGCCCTAATATGATATCTTTATATCTAGTTGCTAGTTCTTTATTGAATACTCCATTTTCGATAAAAAGATAAAAAGCATCAGCACTTAATACTTCTGCCCACTTATAGCTATAGTATCCAGCAGCATACCCACCTGCAAAAATATGACTAAATCCATTTTGAAATTTATTGTATTTTGGTGGTTTAATAACAGAAATTTCATCTCTAATATCATCTAAAATATTTTGAACCTCTTGTTCATTGTAAAGTTTTTGATGAATCTTAAAGTCAAAAAGAGCAAACTCTAGTTGTCTTATAGTTGAAAGTGATGATTGGAAGTTTTTTGCTTTGATAAGTTTATCGATCGCATTATCATATAAAATATCACCAGTTTGATGATGTTTTGCAAATAGTTTTAAAACATCTTTATCGTAAGCAAAGTACTCTAAAAACTGTGATGGAAACTCAACTGTATCCCAAGCAACTCCATTGATACCACTTACG
>JBATTX010000050.1:0-6076 GCA_049670825.1 Arcobacteraceae bacterium
CAAATCAATTATTATTGCTAGTGGTGGATATGGAGGTTTGTACAATAACTTTACAACAAACTCAACAGCAACAACAGGAGAGATATTACATTTAGCCTTAGATATTGGATGTGAGTTAGAAAACTTAGAATTTGTCCAATTTCATCCCACTTCACTCAAACAAAATAGAATACTTATTAGTGAAAGTGCTAGAGGTGAAGGTGGTTACTTGGTTGATCAACATGGTGATAGATTTATTGATGAACTCAAGCCACGAGACGAAGTATCTCGAGCTATTTATGAAAAGATTCAAAATGGTGATCAGGTTTTTTTAGATTTAAGACATTTAGGTTTAGAAAAGATTCAAGAATCTATGCCTCAAGAGTATAATCTGGCTTACCAATTTACAGGCCTGAAGTTTGATGAACATCTTATAGAGATCACTCCATCGGCACACTATACAATGGGTGGAATACGAGTTAATTTAGATGCTAAAACAAATATTCAAAATCTATATGCTTGTGGAGAATGTGCTTCAAATAGAGTACATGGAGCAAATCGTTTAGGTGGAAATTCTCTTTTAGAGATCATAACTTTTGGACGAGTTGCAGGTAAAAATGCGAGTTTTAATACAACTAATATTACACAATTTGATACAACTAAATATCAAAACAACATTAAAGAAACACACTTAAATATAGATAATATCTATACTCTTCCAAATAAAATTAATTTTCAAAATATCAAAAAAGAGTTAGGAAAAATGCTTTTTTCACAAGTAGGATTGTTTAGAGATGCAGAACAACTTTCTAGTTTATTGGAACAACTTAAAATGTGGGAAGCTCAACTATTAGAGATGGGAATCGAAGATAAAAGTAAAATATATAATACAGACCTCAAAGAGTTTCTTGAGTTTCAAAATATGATAAAACTCTCTATAGCTTTAGTATTAAGTGCCTTACACCGAAAAGAAAGTCGTGGAGCACATTATCGTACCGATTATCTCAAAGAAAATCGATGCTTTCAAACTTCAACTATTGTAGTAAAAGAAAATGGTGAAATAAAAGTGAAAAAAATATGAAAATAACTATTTGCAATATAACCTACACACTAAGTGAAGATAATTCAAACAATCTTTTAAATACGCTCTTTAGCATCAAACAAAAACAAAATCGCTCATTAGCTTTTAGAAGTGGATGCAAAAGTGGGGTTTGTGGTAGTTGTGCAGTGAGAGTCAATGGAGTAGAAAAACTCGCTTGTAAAACGATATTTAAAGATGGTGATATCATAGAACCTTTAAATAACTCAAAAGTTATCAAGGATTTAGTTGTAGATATTCAAAATCAAGAAGAGTTTCTAAAAAAATCACATGCATTTTTAAACACTTTAAGTGATGAAATAGTTACGAAAGAGGATGAAAAAAACATTGATATTGAATCAAACTGTATATTGTGTAGTAGTTGTTTTAGTTCATGTCCGGTTTACACTATAAACAAAGACTTTTTAGGACCTTTTGCACTTACACGAACCTATCGATATATCAATGATATAAAAGAAAAAGAGATAAATACAAAACTTGAAGCTATTCAAAATAATGCTATTTGGGACTGTACTTTATGTGGAAATTGTAATCTTGTATGCCCTTCAAATATAGATATCAAAGGGGATATTGAAAAGCTACGAAATAAATCAGCTCAATTTGGATATAATAACCCAAATATGAACATTGGTTTTGATACAAACTTAGATTTTGGATTTAATCCAAATGGATTTTAAAGGATAATTATGACGGATTTCGACAGAAGCATAAAAATACTTTTCGTAGATGATAGTTCAACAATTAGAGAGATGGTAGAAAGCTCTCTTTTAGAGATTGGATATATGAATATTCAAGGTGCTGAAGATGGTGTTGAAGCACTAGCACTAACTGTGGACGAGGAATATGATTTTATTATTACAGATATAAATATGCCAAATATGGATGGAATAGAGTTTATACAGAAATTAAGAGATAAACTTGATTATGTGGCAACTCCAATTATGGTTTTAACTACCGAATGGAGTCAAGAGATGAAAGAGCAAGGAAAACAAGCTGGAGCTACTTCATGGATTGTAAAACCATTTGATACAAAACTGTTACACAAAGCAATACTAGACACAATAAAAAAAGCACAAGAATAAAACAAGGAAATAACAATATGGCAATAACAAGATTTGCACCTAGCCCAACAGGATATCTTCACATCGGAGGATTAAGAACTGCATTGTACAGTTATCTTTGGGCAAAAAAAACAAAAGGCGAATTTAAAATTAGAATCGAAGATACAGACTTAGCTCGAAATAGTGAAGATGCTGTAAAAGCTATTATTGAAGCGTTTGATTGGGTTGGTATGGATAGTGACTGTGAAATTGAGTTTCAATCACAAAGAACAGAAATATACACAAAATACATCAATAAACTTTTAGAAGAAGGAAAAGCTTATAAATGTTATATGTCAAAAGATGAATTAGATGCATTAAGAGCTGCTCAAGAGGCAAATAAAGAAACTCCAAGATACGATGGAACATGGAGACCCGAAGAGGGAAAAGTGTTACCTCCTATTCCAGAAGGTATAGATCCTGTAATTAGAATAAAATCACCACAAACTGGAACTATAGAGTTTGATGATGGGGTAAAAGGTCATATGAAATTTGATGCGAATCAAGTTGATGATTTTGTAATTGCTCGACCAAATGGTATGCCTATTTATAACTTTGTTGTTGCTGTTGATGATGCACTTATGGATATGACAGATGTATTAAGAGGTGATGACCATGTTTCTAATACTCCAAAACAAATTGTTATATACAATGCTTTAGGTTTTGATGTACCAAAATTTTACCATATTCCAATGATCAATAACCCATCAGGTAAAAAACTTTCTAAAAGAGATGGAGCTATGGATGTTATGGAGTATAAAAGACTTGGTTATTTACCAGAAGCTCTTTTAAACTTTTTAGTAAGACTTGGTTGGTCAAATGGAGATCAAGAGATCTTTAGTATCGATGAGATGTTAGAATTATTTAACCCAAATAATATCAACAAATCAGCTTCAGCTTATAATGAAGATAAATTGAACTGGCTAAATGCTCACTACATTAAAAATGTAACAAATGAAAGACTTGCAAATGATTTAAAATTTCATGATTGTCATATTCATGGTCATGACAAAAAAGAGATGATTCTTGATCTTTGTAAAGAAAGAGCAAACACATTAATAGAGTTGAAAAATGCTATTGATAATATTTTAAATGTGCCAACTTCTTATGATGAGAAAGGAAGTAAAAAATTTATTAAAGAAGATACAATTACAATGCTACAATCGTATGTATCACTTCTTGAAAATAATAAAGAGATTCATACTCCAGTAGATGTTGAAGCAATTACAAAACCATTTATTGAAGAAAATGGTTTAAAATTTCCTCAATTATTTCAACCAATTAGAATCTCTTTAACTGGTGGTACAACTGCACCATCTGTGTACGATATAGTTGCGATATTAGGTATTGAAGAGACAATAAAAAGAATCAATACTGCAATCGAAGCTAACTTTGGAAAAGCGAGCGAATAAAAATGTCTAAAATTATTATACCTTTAGCAACTGGATTTGAGGAGATTGAAGCTGTAACTATTATAGATGTTCTCAGACGAGCAGATATAGAAGTAGTGATTATAGCACTTGATCAAAACCTTTTAGTAACAGGAGCAAATAGTATAACTATTCAAGCGCAAAAAGAGATAACAAAAATAGACTCTAATGATTTTGATATGATAATATTACCAGGTGGTGCACAAGGTACACAAAATTTATCAGAAGATAAAAATGTACAAAATATTTTACAAGAGTTTAATAGACAAAATAAAAATATTGGTGCAATTTGTGCTGCACCATATGCCTTACATACAGCAGGTGTATTAAAACAAAACTATACATGCTATCCATCTTTTGAAAAAAAAATACGAGAAGATGGTTATCAATCTGATAAAGCAATGGTGATTGAAGATGAAAATATTCTAACTTCAAGAGGACCTGGAACGGCAATGTGCTTTGGTCTAGAAATTGTTAAAAAACTACAAGGTAACGATGTTTATCTTGAAGTAAAAGAGGGACTTTTAGCAAACTATTGTAAATAACTTACATTAGTATTCCTCTTCACCCTTACCTATTTTAAATACAATCACATAAAGGATAAAAATGATTACAATTTGGCACAACAACAGATGTAGCAAATCAAGAGAAGCAAAAGCGCTACTTGAAGATTTAAAATTAGATTTTGAAGTATTTGAGTATCTCAAAGATGATTTTTCTAAAGAAGAACTACTCAAAATAATGACACAACTAAAGATCAAAGATATCAAAGATATGTTACGAAAAAAAGAGATAGAATATACAGAACTAGATATCGAACACAAATCACAAAATGAGATACTAGATTTAGTGGTACAAAATCCAAAATTAGTAGAAAGACCAATTATCATAAAAGATAATAAAGCCGTAATAGCAAGACCTATGGAAAATCTAACAAACTTACTAGGATAGAAACTATGAACAATAAAAAATACTTTTTAAAAAAAATCTCTAACTATGCAATTGTAGGAGGTCTAGGAGCAACTCTTATAACTTCTTTTGCAGGATGTGAAGATAAAACAAACAATAACAATCAAAACAATGACACAATTACAAATGCGAGTCAAAAACAAGGGGCTTTTGTAATCGTTGAAAAAAGTCCTAAAGGTGGTTACCAAATTGTTGATGAGTTCCCAAGTTCAAAAACAACTATTGTTTTACGAGAAAATGGAACAGAACGAATACTGTCAAAAGAGGAAGTAGATGCACTTGTAGCCCAAGAAGCACGAAAAATAGATAATGGAACTTCCAATTTAACAAACCCTCAAAATGCACAAGTGAGTGGTGGCGGAATGAGTTTAGGAGAAACACTTCTTGCGTCAGCTGCTGGTGCGATGATTGGTGCGTATATTGGAAATAAGCTATTTAACAATAGTAATTATCAAAGTCAAAGAAGAACCAGTTATAAATCTCCATCAACTTATTCTAAAAGTGTGAATAGTTTTAATAAGGCAAAAACAGCTTCATCTACAAAATCAACTTCAACTACTAAAAAAAGTGGTTTTTTTGGAAGTAATAAATCTACCTCATCGTCACGATCAACAGGTTTTTTTGGAGGTTGAGAAAATAAAGAGTAATCTCTTTATTTTGGAAGTTCAGAAAAAGGGTCATTTGGGTCTTGTTCATAACTTGTTCCTGATAAATCATTCTCCATCTCATCAATTGTAGTTTTTGATTTAAATTTTAAAACCTCTTTTTTAATATCTTGTAATCTTTCTTTTTGATAATTGATAATTGTTTCATTAGCAATGCAAGCTCTTACAAATGTCGTATTGATTTCATCCTCATAAGTCACTCTTGAAAAATTCAAATGTTTATTTACAAAAACAGGTAAGTTTGAATCAATTTTCCATTTTTCTACTAATACTTTTTCTTTATCATTTGTAATATTTTTAACATTTTCATATACCACGATATCTATTGTACCATTGATTTTTTTTACCATTTTTAGACGTGCATTCTCTTTTGATATCTCAATAGTATCTAGATTTCCTTGCTTATGAGTAAAAACACACATCTCATCATCAATCGACTTCATATACCAAGAGGGTGCACCCCCAATTTCAATTTTATCTCTCTCATTGAGATATTTTTGAAACATATGTTTAGTAAGTGTTTCAACTAAAGCTCCAGTAATTAATAAAAGCATAACTAATCCTTGAATGTTTTCTATAATTGATTGTACTACAACTTCAATTATAATAACGCCAATTCAATCAATAAATACATTTTTTTGTTATAATGCATTTTATATAAAATACTATCTATACCAAAGGAATTTAAAATATGAAATTGAATAAAATAAAACCATTAACATCTGAGTATTTAGAATCTATAGGATTTACATGGCATACTGATACTGATACTACTTCTTACATAAGTGATGAGATAGTAAGTGTTTCTGAAGCTCAAGCTGAAGCATATTATGA
>JBATTX010000051.1:0-1593 GCA_049670825.1 Arcobacteraceae bacterium
GTCACCACAACTTCATGTTGATGCACGACAAAGAATTGCTGATGCAAAAAAGAAATTATCTCAGCGAAAAGAGATTATTAGTCATGATAAAATTATTGCTGTATTACCATTTGGAGTTTGGACATCATTATTTCGTAAATCATATTCAAGCTAGAAGAGAGTGAGAAAGAGAAATTAAAAATTTCACTTTTAGAGTACTGTAAACTTGATACTTTGGCGATGGTCAAAATATTGAAAAAGTTAAACAACATATAAAACAAATAATAACAAAGGAAAACAATGAAAAAAAGATTTTTAATCGTAATAACTATTTTACTTTTACTTGGTGGGTGTGCTACAAACAATATACCCCAAAAACAGCAACAAATTAATACAGATGCTATTGTAGATAATCTAAATATCAAAAAATTTATTGATGTAATATCAACGGTAGAGCCATCAAAAACTGATAAAAATTATGATAAAAAAGCAGCAAGTTTTAAAGTCTTTAAAATCATTGCTGCAAAATATTTTACTTACGAACAACTCAAATCGGACATCGGTGATCATTTATCAAAAAACTTTACAAATGAAGAGTTAAGAGAGCTTAGTGAGTATGTTCAAAGTGATGTTAGTAAAAAATATCGAAAAGTGTATCCTGAACTCATAAAAGAGATAATGACTTTTACTAAAAATCTTTTAACAGAAAAAAAAGATATTCTTGCTGTGATGATTCAAAAAAGAGTTTTAGAGATTAAAAACAAGCAAAATTTATCAAATATTTTAATGGAAAATCAAAAGAAATTAACAATCAAAAGAGAACAAAAAAATTATTCTAGCTCATCAAAAAATAAATCACAAGCTGAAATGTTGTTTGAAAATCCAATGTTTGAAGAACTTTACTTAAGCTCTATCGAAGTGGAACTTAATAAGCAGATAAAATCAAAGCCTATAATGCTTTTATACAAAGATATACTTGAAAAATTTGTAGAAGATTATTTAAGTTATAAAGATGCCAAACCATATTTTGTAAAGGCTTTTAGTAAAAGATTTACAGAAGATGAACTCCGTATTATGAACAAATTTAATTTAAGTGACATTGGAAAAAAATATACAAATTATAGTCCTAAATTAAGAAAATATGTAAAAACTTTATTTTCAAAAACACTTATCGAGCATATTGGAGAAGTAGCATCACTATTAAAAGCAGAAAATGCAAAAGCCAATGGAAGAAACTATTCTCAGACTAATAATGAATATATTAACAAAAAACTATATGTTGCTAAAAATATTCCAAATCTAATTGTTGTTAAGAGTACTGGAGATATTAAGATAAAATATAAGCCAGGTACGAATTTTACTGAACATGAAAAAGCAGTCAAAAAATTGAAAAAATACCTCAAAGAGACACCAAATTTATTGTCTAAAGAGCTACGCAGTAGAGAAGTAGAACTTGTAGATTTAAACAAAAATGAAAAGTCTAAATATCTTTTGATAATCAAACCTTTTGAATATGAAGTGAAAACTGACGGATATTTAAAAATTCGTATTATTTTATTTGATATAGAAAATATAAGTAAAAACTGGAATAGTAAAGTTACTTCTAAAGAAAAA
>JBATTX010000052.1:0-1870 GCA_049670825.1 Arcobacteraceae bacterium
CTGTTGCTCCATCTATTGAGTTAGCTTACGCAATTAAAGAGCTTCAATCAACAAAACCAGTTGTAGCCTATGCTAGTGGGATTATGGCAAGTGGTAGCTACTACGCTTCTATTTGGGCAGATAAAATTATCGCAAATCCAGGAAGTATGGTTGGAAGTATTGGTGTGATTATGCAAAGTGTTGATGCAAGTGAACTTATGTCTAAAATAGGTGTAAAAACACAAACTGTAAAAATGGGAAAATACAAAGAGTCTGGAACACCAACACGACAATGGACAAAAGATGAAAGAGCAGAGTTAGAAAAAGTTACGCAAGATACATATAATATGTTTGTATCAGATGTTGCAAATGCAAGAGGTCTAAAAAAAGAAGATCATACACTTTATGCAGATGCTCATATTTTCACATCATCACAAGCAAAAGAAGTGGGACTTATTGATGAAGTTGGCACAATCTCAACAGCAAAATATATGCTAGTAAAACTATCAAAAGTGGAAAAACCAATCTGGTCAAAAGAGAACAAAATGGATAAATTTATGGAAAAAATGTTAAGTAATACTATTGCCAATATTACTACAAATTTAAATGGACTCATTGCATACTAAAATAATATATAGATAAAGAAGAGAGAAATGAATTTAAAAGAAAAATTAGAAAACAACGTAAGATTAACTTTAGAAGATGGAATAGCTTTATATGACATGGATCTATTAGATTTAGGTCACTATGCTTCAAAAATTAGAGAAGAAAAATTTGGAAGAAAAACATACTACAATGTAAATAGACATATCAACCCAACAAATATCTGTAAAGATGTTTGTCAATTTTGTGCATACAGCGCAAGTAGAAAAAATCCTAAACCTTACACACTTTCACATGAAGAGATTTTAAGTACAGTTCAAAACAGTGTACAAAATGGTATCAAAGAGGTACATATCGTATCTGCTCACAATCCTGAAACAGGATTACAATGGTATCTTGATGTATTTAGAAAAATAAAAGATAAATTTCCTGATATTCATGTAAAAGCACTTACAGCAGCAGAGATACACTTTTTAAGTGAAGAATATGATAAATCATATGAAGAGATTATTGATATGATGATTGAAAATGGTGTAGATAGTATGCCAGGTGGTGGCGCAGAAATTTTTGATGAAAAAGTTCGAAAAAAAATCTGTGGTGGTAAAGTAACTTCAGAACAATGGTTGCAAATTCATAAACTATGGCATGAAAGAGGAAATAAATCAAACGCTACAATGCTATTTGGTCATGTAGAAAGTCGTGAAAATAGAATCGATCATATGCTTCGATTACGAGATCTTCAAGACCAAACTGGTGGAATCAACGCATTTATCCCTTTAGTGTATCAAAAAGAAAACAACTTTCTAAAAGTAAAAGATTTCCCTACAGCCCAAGAGATTTTAAAAACATTTGCTATTAGTCGAATAATGTTAGATAATATTCCAAACCTCAAAGCTTATTGGGTAACTTCAACTGTAAAACTAGCTTTAGTAGCACAAGAGTTCGGTGCAAATGATCTAGATGGTACAATAGAAAAAGAATCAATCAACAGCGCAGCAGGTGCACAAAGTGCAAATGGTATGCAACAAAGTGAATTTGTAGAACTGATCAAAAATAGTGGTTTTGAACCAGTAGAAAGAGACAGCTTATACAACGAATTAAGCTAAGTGATTAAATAAGATTATTTACATTACTCTTATCTAATCTTTTTATAATACTCATAAATTGACAAGGAGTGATTATGTCACAAAACTATAACAGTTTAAATGAAGAAGAGAAAAGAGTAATCTTAGACAAAGGAACAGAGCGCGCATTTACTGGCGCTTATGTTGACAATAAAGAAGATGGT
>JBATTX010000053.1:0-1899 GCA_049670825.1 Arcobacteraceae bacterium
TGTGCATCTTTAAAAAACTTGTTTGTAATCACAATCTTATCTGCAATCACAACTGCTCGACCAAAACCCTCGTGACTCATCTCCATAACCACACTACACATCACACCTGTTTTTTTCTCAAATGCTAAAGCGATTGCTTGATAAATAAGTCGTATATCTTGAACTTGCATCTCATCAATATCTGCAATAACTGGGATATTTTTCAAATCCTCTTTTGTTTTTACATATTTCTCAGTTAAAATATCTTCATCAGTTTTGTTTGTCCATGTTCCAAACTGATCAAGTGCTCGCACCTGACCTATGAGCGTATCTATAAATAAATTTTCCATACCTATACCCCTTTTTTCTCAATGATTTTTTTGATAAACGGAGCTGGTGTGCCATTTAACATATCTGTTAATTTTTGTATCTCTTCATCAATAGATATTATCTCTTTGTATTTAATAGGAAATATCCCTTTATTGATAATCTTTGCAGCTGCTGTTACACCTACATTTACAAAATAAACAATATCTATACCGGATAAAAGAGCGATAGTTTTATCTACATCTTTCTCTTCTATTTTAATAATAGTCGATAATTCATATTTATCTTTACCAATCTCATACACATTAAACTGTTTTGCACTTCCAAAATGTGCATCTATATTTTCATTGTCATTTGTAGCAAATGCAACTCGAATACTTCCTGTCATTTGGTTGTTTGAGTTAACTTTGATTGTTGCGCCCATATTATCACACTCCTTAGATTTATTTATACTAGATAAAATGCAAAAAGTGTTCCGTAGAGATTAGTGGTGAAGAATATTTGCTATCTCAAAAAGCATATAAGTACTTCCTTCGTAGAGTGTGTCATTTTTGAGTTGGTTTCCAACAGCTTCATAGTTTGGATAGCCTCGTAACATTAAAGCTTTTTTGTACTGTTTACACAATCTTTCACCGTGAAAATTACTAATAAGTATATCAGCGTCATCAAGTACTTTTTCAACATCGTCAAAATCCCCCACAATGATATTTTCACACTCAATACTCTCTAAAACACTACTATAATGGGGAGTTACTATATATTTTATATTTGCTCCTGCTTCATTGATTGTTGTTGCAATTGAGAGTATTTGGTCTGGTTCGGTTGCTATAATCACATCGGTTCCACCTAAAGCAAAATGGGTATCTAAAAGTGCATCTTGGAGTCTTTTTCTCCATCTAATAACAGAAGGTGATGGTTTGGAGATATTTTTAAACTCCATAAGCGCTTTGTAAAACATATCTGCTTTTATCAAACCACTTAAAGTATCAAAATGTAAATGGGTGATTTTTTCATTTTTCTCGATAAGTTTTTCTCCACATTTTTGCACAGAATCACCTATAGTAATAACAATAGCACTTGTTGCTAACTCTTTTATCTCATCTACACTAATTCCACCACTTGTGAGTGCACCTTGTTTTAAACCCAAGTGCCCATCTAAAGAGCAACTCAAATCTGGTAAAGCAAGTGTCTCAAAACCAAAAAGATCAACTTGCTCTTTTATCTTTTCTACTTCTATTGGTGTGAGATTTACATTTGGAATAATCACCGCTTTTGTATTATTGATGAAGTTTTTCTCCTCAACAAGCTGAGTGATGATAGCTTCAACAGATTTAGAAAAACCACTTTCTAAACTCCCTTCAAAATCTGGAGTGTGTACATATGTCATTTTTTGAATATCTTTTAAAAGATATGTCGCCCCTTTGATATCATCACCTTTAGTTTCTGTCATCCCAGTTGTAAAAAGTCCCACGAGCTCTGGTTTGACTTTTTTGGTGATATTTTTAATAGCTTCACTAATACTATAATCACCACCATCAATCACAGCTGTAATATCATTGACTGCTGTTGTTTGAATAGCTATTGGGTCGTTGA
>JBATTX010000054.1:0-2918 GCA_049670825.1 Arcobacteraceae bacterium
GCCGAATAAATCCCTCTTTTGAATTATAAGGTGCATCAAAATTTACTATTTGAGATATAACTGTGTGAAGCGAAATTAATCCTATATTAATGCTTGACGAGATGTTTGAGTGGTATAAAAAGAATTCTTCTTTTACTATTGCATCTTGGTAGTTGCCATAGTTAGAAAATTTTTCATTTAAAAAATATTGTAGGTTTTGTTTTGCTTCATCAAAAGTGATTGGATAATAAAACTCCTCACAAACTCCTATAGAATCAAATTTATGACAATACTCTTTTGCTTCATCTATAAAACTATTTGAATAGAGAATAATCTCTGGTACTTTCTCATCTTTAGGTAATTTTTTTCTATTGTCACTGTCAAAACTCCATTTTCCTCCTAATGGTTTACCATTTTCTATAAAAAGATTAAGTTCTTTTCTTCTATTTATATAATAGTTGTGACAAAATTTATTAGTATCATTGACATTCAAAAAATTTGGATTGTAATAGAGAGTTAAATTTGAAAAGTTTTTTTGAATTTTTTTTAACAACCAATCATCAACTACATCATAGATATATACTTTATTATTTTTATAGTGTTCCAAATAATCTTCAGTTTCATAGTATTGGATATCTATATTATTATTTAACAAATATGATTCATAAAACTTCATACTTGCTCGATGCAAAACTAACTTTTGTATATGAAAAGTATATTGTGTAAAAAACAATGGTTCTTCAACTAAGAGAACCTTTTTATTTTTAAGTTGTGTTATATCCTCAAAAAGTTGATGCGGATAGATAATAAATATATCTTGCATGAAATTACAAAATGTTATATTTTTCTTATTGGTTCACTTGATGGCTTAGCAAAATAATATCCTTGAGCTAGATCAACCCCAATACTTTTTATCATCTCTAGTTCATAAGCTGTTTCTATCCCTTCTGCTAAAACTGTTATGTCATTTTCTTTTGCAAGGTTAAAAAGTGCTTTGTATACTGACTGTTTGAGTTCATTTTGATCTATTCCACTTATAATATTTCTATCGATTTTGATAATATCAGGGCGTAGTTCAATGATCATATTTAAACTAGAATATCCCTCTCCAACATCATCAAGTGCAATTTTAAATCCTTTTGAACGATAGTATTCGAGTATTTTTTTTAGATGTCCTTGATCTTTTACAAGCTCTGTTTCTACTACTTCAAATACAATTTGAGCTGGATCAAATTCTAATTGTTTTGCCCATTTAACTGTTGAATTTAAACAAAATTCAGGATCATAAATAGAAGTAGGGATAAAATTAATAAATACTTTTTGATGTACTTTTTTTGTTGCAGCAGTTTTTAAAGCACTTTCTCTACACAGTCTATCAAGCCTAAAGTTATAGTCATTTCGTTTAGATTTTTCAAAAAGTACATCAGGATACATGAGTGTTGCATCTGCATTTACTCCACGAGCCAATGTTTCATATCCATATATTTTATTTGTATGCATATCAATGATTGGTTGAAAATGTACCGTTAATGATTCATTGTTTACAATATCAAAGAAATCTTGATCATCAAATAAGTTAATGTATCGTTGCAGTGTTTTTGCAGTTAAAACTGACTGGTAGTTAAAAGAGTTCTCATCATTTGCAGTGAATATTTTGATTTTTTCTCGTTCTAAATCATTAAAATGCATTTTAAAAGCATCGATATTTTCAGTAAAAAATGTTTTTATGTTTTCTGTAGTAAACATTAGTAAACCATTGTTATTTTTTGGTGATAATGAAAGTTTATTTAAAAACAGTTCCGATTTTTCTACGAGTTCATCTATCTCACTAATTATAAATATAACGCCAGTACTATTTTTTAGAGTAAATTTTTCATTACATTTTTCACAAGACATAAATATCCTTTTTACTTTTTTATAGTATATCGGTTTATACAATCTTTTCATAGTGTTTCAATGTTTGTTTAAAATTATTAAAAGAAAAATTTATTTGTGATTAGAAAGCCAACAACTCTTTGAATTATATTTTATGTACAACAGATTTATTTCTACCACTATTTTTTGCTTGATAAAGTGCGGTATCTGCTTTTTTAATTAAAGATTTCACATCATCACTTTCATCGAATGTCGCAACTCCTAAACTGATTGTTTTGTGTCCAACTTGTTCAAATTGGAAATTTTCTATAGCTATTCGAATTTTTTCTGCTAGCATAAATGCTGATTCTGAATTGGTTTGAGGACAAATAATAATAAATTCTTCTCCTCCAAATCTTCCTTGTATATCAGATTTTCTACTATTTTCCATAAGTATTTTTGCTGTTTGTTCTAAAACACTGTCACCAACTTGATGTCCATAGGTGTCATTTACTTCTTTAAAATGGTCAATATCTATCATAATCAAGGACAATCCATACTCATGTCTTTTTTGTGCTTCTACTTCTATTTTGATAAATTCATCAACCATTCTTCTGTTGTATATACCTGTCAATTTATCTATTGAAGCCATTTTTTCAAGTTCTTTTTTTGCAGTAACATCAACACCTAAAGAAACAAATGTTTCTATCTCGTTTTTTTGATTAAATGTAGGAATTATACTATTCATTATAAAATAATGAGTTAATAAATTTTACAATTAAACAAATGTTGTAGGGTTATGTACAGTTATATATTTAGTAAGAAAATATTATTTAAGGTAGCTATAGGGTAGCACGGAATCTTTATATTAAGATTCTTTCAATCCTTTTCTCATTGATTTAACCAAGTCTTTATCGGCTTTAATGCCAGTAAAGAGTTCAAATGCTAATACACCTTGATACAAAAGCATATCTTCTCCATCTTTATATGTGAGATTATTTTCTTTTGCTTTTTGTAAAAAAGGTGTCATTTTACCATAGATACAGTCCATAGCGTAGTTTGTAACATTGAGAATATCCTCAAGC
>JBATTX010000055.1:0-4082 GCA_049670825.1 Arcobacteraceae bacterium
CTAGTATGGAAAAATATTTTGATGATGTGACATATCATATTCAAGATCATACAAACTATCCAGGAACTGGTGGAGCTGTTATGGGGATAACTCCAAAACATGAAAAAGTATTAGTACTCAATGGTGATATGCCACTAGTTGAAGCTCAAGAGTTACAACAACTCACTATGGATGACAACTCACATGAATCAAAAGATTTAAAACTTACTATGTCTGTTTTAAATCTACAAAATGCAGATGGTTATGGAAGAGTTGTAATAGACAAAGAAAAAGTTACAAAAATTATCGAACAAAAAGATTGTAGTAGTTATGAACTTGATATCACAAATGCAAATGCAGGGATTTATTGTTTTGATACAAAGTTTTTATTAGAAAACCTTCCAAAACTTTCAAACAACAATGCTCAAAAAGAGTACTATATCACAGATTTAGTTGAGATTGCTGTAAATAATAATTTGACAATAAAACCTATTTTTGTAAAAGAGGAAAACTTCAAAGGGGTAAATAGTAAACTTGATTTAGCACAAGCAGAGGCTATACACCAAAATAGAATCAAAGAAAACTTTTTACGAGCTGGAATCACTATGAGACTTCCAGAAACTATCTATATCGAATATGGTGTGACAATTGAAGGTGAAACTATTATAGAAAATGGTGTAACACTTTTAGGAAATAGTAAAATCATCAACTCACATATCAAAACAAACAGTATCGTAGAAGATTCTATTTTAGAAGATAGTGACATTGGACCAATGGCTAGAATTAGACCATTAAGTATTTTAAAACAAACTCACATAGGAAACTTTGTAGAGATTAAAAAATCAACGCTTACTGGTGTAAAAGCTGGTCATCTTGCATATTTAGGTGATAGCACAATTGATGAAGGAACAAATGTTGGAGCTGGGACAATTACTTGCAACTATGATGGAGTAAATAAATACAAAACAATTATAGGTAAAAATGTATTTATTGGTTCAGATACACAACTTGTAGCTCCTGTTACACTTGAAGACAATACAATGATTGCAGCTGGAAGTACAATCACTAATGACGTAAAATCTGGTGATTTGGCACTTAGTAGAACAAAACAAAAAACAGTAACCGGATTTTTTCATAGATTTTTTAAAAACACAAAATAGTTTTTAGTATTTAATGGCATCTTTTGCACAACACATCAACACAGCTGTAGTGATTTCAGGGATCTCTATAGCTCCACTATACTCCTCAAGTCTTATCGATCTTAATCAAGCTTTAGCATTGCTCTTTTTTGGAATGATTGGGGGAGTATTGCCAGATATGGATCTTGAAAATTCAAAACCAATACAGATAACCTCTGGAATACTTTCCATATTTATACCACTACTTGCTATACTTACCCTACTTCAAAGTTTGTCAATCTCTAAAATGCTGTTTATTTGGTTTTTAGCATCACTATTTTTACATTTTATTCTCTTTAAAATATTACTCAACAATACTGTACATAGAGGGGTCATACACACTATTCCCATGGGAATTGTACTTGCTCAAGTTTTGATGATTTGTTTTCATCATTTTTTAGAATATGAGGAGTTATTTTCTATTTTATGTGGATTGTTCTTATTTATGGGATTTATTATCCATCTCTTACTTGATGAGTTGATTAGCCTCAATGCTTTTGGGATGAGTTTTAAAAAGTCATTAGGAAGTGCTTTTAAATTTTATGATACAAATAATGTAGTGGGAACTTTGATTTTATATATTTTAGTTGTAGTATTTTTTGTGATCTTTCCTATAAAAATAGAATATATTGTAGAGATTGTTAACTCTTTTGAAAATATACAACTGTAAAAATTAGTTATTTTCAATAAGGTTTTCTAACTCCTCAATTTGGTCAAAAAAGTCAACACCACTTACTTTCAGATTGTGTAAACTTACTACCATAATTTTATCTTGTCGTGTTTCATCAATGTATTTTTTTGCAATCAAATCATCTTCAATAAGAATAATACTAAAGTTGTATCTATCTAAATCATCAAGGACAAACCATCGTATCAATGATGGCATTTTTGATACATCAGCAACAAATAAAATATTTTTACTCGAAAGATAATCTGCTGATTTTTTCTCTAAAAAATTTCTTACTATATGACCTTTTTCTTTTGAAAAAACAAAAATAATTTTTTCTGTTTCTTGTTTTATAGTTTGCATCTTATCAAATTGATCATTAACATGAAACTGCTCAATATTTTCTCCAACTATTACTTTGGAAAATAAAACAGTGCTAAGTAGTAATAGTAAAATATAAGTTTTTTTCATACCTCGATATTAACTAAAAGAAAATTATAGTATACTTATTAAAATTTACTATAAAGGCTTACTATGTTTTCGATGTATGATGATGATGGACTAAATTTTAGAAATAATATTGATCATTTGTATAATGTTCATGAGATTTCACCATCACAAAAAATAAAAAACAAAGTAAAAGATGAAGATAGACAAAAAGAGAAACAAAATTTTGAAGAGAATCTTTACAAAGGTAAAATAACGAAAGAAGCAACTAATGCTTATAAAGCGATGACAAATCTTGATACAAGAGTAGACATCTATCATGTAGAACAAATTATGAATCATAATGTAATCACCGTTGATGATAGTAAAACCATCATGGAGTGTTATGACCTTATGAAAGAACATCAAATCCAGCAAATTCCAATTATTGCAGAAAACAATCTTCACTTAAAAGGGATTATCACTCGCCATGATATTTTAAAGTTTATCCTGAGTGATTTAGAACTTTCCAAAGATAAAGTACATACACAAATAAAAGACATATCAACAAAAAAAATTATCACAACTGACCCAATTTCTGATATAAGAAGGGTTGCACAAGTTATGTTGGATTTAAATATAAATGCAATTCCAGTTGTAACAGCTGAAGATATTTTAGTGGGAATTGTTTCAAGAAATGATATAATAAAAGCAGTGGCATCATTGCCTCACCTTCAATTATGGGCATAAAAAATGAAAAATATTAATAATACATACGAACAACTAACAAACGCAAATAAAAAACTTTTAGATATTGCATATAAAATCACTTCTCAAAAAAACTTTAGTATGATTTTAGAAACCATTTTACTTGGGGCAAAAGAGTTATCAAATTCAGATGGCGGAACACTCTATTTATATAACCCTAAGCAAAGTACCTTAGAGTTTAAAATTGCATCAAATGATACATTAAAAATTCATTACAATAGTGAAGATAGTGAGCTTAACTGGAACCCTTTGCAAATATACAATGAAGACAAATCTCCAAATTTAAAAAATGTAGCTGTAGTATCTGCAATTCAAGATAAACTTATCAATATTCCTGATGTTTATGAATCAACTGATTTCGACTTTTCTGGAGCAATGGCATTTGATAAAAGTCAAAACTACAAAACAAAATCTATGCTTGTATTGCCTATGAAAAATAAAGATGATGATCTTATAGGTGTAATTCAACTAATCAATAAACAAGAAAATAATATCACCATAGACTTCACCCAAGAGGACGAACTTCTTATCAAAGCAATGGCATCACTTGCTACAATGATTATTGAAAATAATCAATTAGTAATCGACCTTGAAGCACTTTTATATGGTCTTATTGATTCAGTTAATAAAGCACTGAGTGAAAAATCAAAATATACTCAAAAACATAATGATAATGTTGCAATCCTAACAAAAATCATTGCTGATGGTATTAATAAAAATAAAACAATATATGAAGAGATAGAGTACACTGATATTGAGATGGAAGAATTACGTCTTTCTGCTATGCTTCATGATATTGGGAAAGTTACTACACCTGTGCATATAATGGATAAAGCAACAAAGCTAGAGACTATCTATGATCGATTGCACACTATAAAACTTCGTATTGAATTAGCAAAAAAAGATTTAGAGATCTCATATTTAAAAAATGAGATTGATGAAACTACAAAATTAGAAAGAATGGAAGAACTACAAAGCAACTTTGAACTTATCGAAAGATTGAACAATGGTGAGTATTTTGCAAAAGATGAAGAGTATGATCAAGCAACAGCAATAGCAGAAAA
>JBATTX010000056.1:0-4536 GCA_049670825.1 Arcobacteraceae bacterium
TTGGAGAAGCAAATGTTTTAAGTAGTTCACGACATAATTGGGAGATACTAGAAAAAATAGAAGATGCAGTATCTGTAACACCAAGTAAATTACAACTTTTAAAAAGTGAACCAAATAGTTTACGAGAGTGTGAGTATGCATCAAAAGATATAGTACTTAAAAGAAGATCAGCTCAAGTGATGAATAAAGATGATGCACATATATCAAAAAAAGAGTTTGAAACAATACTTTCAAGTGTGAAATCTCAAGAGAACCACCCGGTAAATCTTGTATTGTTTGTGCATAGTGTTGAAAATTTACCTTCAGGATTGTATATTTTACTTGGTAATAAAAATGGTAAAGATGATTTAGCAAAAGAGATGAAAGATATTTTTTTATGGGAAAAAGTAAATAGCTGTGTTGAAGATCTTTATTTTCTTCAAGGGGGAGATTTTAAACATATAGCAAAAACTATTTCATGTAGTCAGGATATAGCAGCACATGGTGCATTTTCTTTAGGGATGTTAGTAGAGTTTGATAAACAGTTACAAACATATGGAGCGCATAGATATAAAGAGTTGTATTGGAATTGCGGTGCTATTGGACAACAGTTGTATTTAGAAGCTACCTCGTTACATTTAAGTGCGACTGGGATAGGGTGTTTTTTAGATGATATTTTACACGATGTATTAGGATTGGAAAATAGTTTATATCAGTCACTTTACCACTTTACAATAGGGCGAGGACTTATTGATAGTAGGTTAAGTGATATTAAACCATACTCTTTTCGAGACTAAATAAAGCCTATAAAAGCTTGTTTATAGAGAGGATTAAGTACTTGATTGGTACAATCCTTTTAAATTAATAAAGTTAGTACAAAAGATACTTGAAAAAAGGAAACAAATGTCAAAATTAAAATATGGTTTAGGTGCAGTTATTATAGCTGGTGGACTAGTAGGAACTATCCCTTATATTACAAAGAATACTATAGATACACTGATGGTTGAAAAACAAAAAGAGTTAATAAATTATGGTATCGATTTTCAAGTTGTAAGTAATACTGGGTATTTAGATAGTACTCGAGAAGTAACTCTAAAGTTTAAAAATACTGCAAAAGTGTTAGAGTATTTGGCTATTTCATTACAAACTGACCTAGAGCTTTTAAAAAGTATGACAAATGATGGAGACCTCTTAGCTGATATATCTTTTAAAGGTGTAATAAAAAATTCAAATTTAATGACACATAGAATCAATGCTGTTTTACAGTTAGATGAGTTACCAAAAAATCTAAAAGAGAAGATGACACAAGATGAACCTTTAGATAAGTTTATTAAATCTTTGGGATTAAATATGAGTTTTGATATTGATGGTAATGTAACTGATCTTGCATTAAACGATATTATTATTGAAGATCAAGGTGTTTTATTAAAACTTATTAAACCAAAAATGCAAATTTTTGATAATCAATATAAGTCAAGTATACAAAATATTACTTTCAACACTGAGAGTTATTCAAACAAATTAGCAATACAAATTGATGATATACAAGATCACATTAAAAAAACAGATGTATTAAATGCTACAGAAAATACAACAATAAAAAGCATCAAATTTGATATGGAAAATCACCGAAGTTATAGACCTATGGATCTATCGTATGAAAGTGCAAATCACATTATAAATGCAAATATTGCTAGTGATGATAAGTTAGTGAATATGACATCAAAATATGATATTGATGATATAAAAATTAAAGTAAAACAAACTAATACAACAATGAAACATCTTACTTTAGGTGTAAATTTTAAAAATTTAGATAGAAAACCAATTCAAGATTTAGTAGATAGTGCTTCAAATCAACAGCAAATGGCACGAATGTTAGAGCCAAAATTATTTGAAATACTTAATAGTGGATTCCAAATAAATTTAAAAACAAATGTTACAGATTTTGAAAATGTAAATTTTTCATCTAAAATGATTGATGTGAATGTAGATTTGGATGTGAAAAAAAATACACTTTATAAAAGAAGTAGACCAAATGATGCTATGGGAGTATTTACAGTTAATGGAACTGTAAAACTTGATGCTCAAGCAGTATCAAAAATAGCTCCAATACAAAAATTTAATACAAATATCTCAAATGGAATATCGCAGTTTGATATCAAATTTGAAAATGGTTCATTTACTATAAATGGACAAGCTGCAAGATAACATCAAGTATTTACTTGGTGTTATGGTTCAATTTTAAAATCGTTATCTCACTATCGGCTTTATATCTAAAATCTATTCCCCAAGTACCTAATCCTTTGTTAACATAGATTGCTGTTTTATCCTGATAAAAAAGTCCAGATAAAAAAGGCTGAACTAATCGTACGAGATAATGAAAAGGAAAAATTTGTCCACCATGGGTGTGACCACATAAAAAAAGAGCTGTGTTGGTTTTTACCGCTAGTTTGTAATCTTTTGGTTGATGGGCTAAAAAGATTGTAGCTTCTGAGTTTTGCAAAAAATTTAGAACTTTTTGTTCATCTCTTGGGACTTTAAATAATTTTGAAAATCTATCTGCTAGCCCTGTAATATTTATTTTGTAATCATTAAATTCAAAAATTGTGGTTGTATTATCCATAAAATTAAAATCGATTAGTTCCTCTTTTAAATTCTCTAACCCATAAAAAATATCATGATTTCCACTTATATAATAAACAGGTTTTTTGCTTGCTAGGGTATTGAGAAGTTGTAGCTTTTTTTGTATATAGTGTACTTTACAATCAATAATATCTCCAGTGATAACAGCAAAATCATACTCAAGTTCTTTGCAAGTAGTAATAAGTGTTTGAATAGTATCTATAGTGGTGTTTTTATTGATATGTAGATCACTCAAATGAAGTATTTTTAATCCATCGAGTTTCGAGTGATTTACAAATACTTCAAGAGTGTTAGAAAGTGGTAGTTTCATAAATTAGAAGATTGAAGGAATCTCTTCTTTTGAAACATAATTTATACTTGTAATTACACCATTTTCAAGTTTGTAAACTGTAAGTTTTTCCTCTTGTTTTGAAAATCTATCATCATTTTCTTCAGTGATAAGTAAAATATTATAGTTGTATTTTTTCATTTTTGGTAATGCAAAAAACTTAGTAATAAGTGAAGGCATACCTGAAATATCAGCTATAAAAACTGCATTGTTGTTTTCTAAAAAACCTTTCTCTTTTGCACCAAGAAATTCATTTAAAGCAGCTGAAGTTGCTTTTTCAGATGATACGATGATTGTTTTTGTATCACTATTTACTGTATGTGTTTTGTCAAATTGGTCTTGTAGTGTAAAACTGTTGATGTTGCTATTTAGCTCAAAGTTACTTGAGAATAGGTATGTAGTAAACAGTACGAGAGTGATGAGTTTTTTGATCATTTATTTTTCCTTTTTGTATGATAGCTTGTAATTTATATCTATTTTATCTCGTACAGTTACAAAAAACATACTTGGTGGTTTCATACCAAATTGTGTTAAGTTTATAGAAAAGAGTCCTTTTATTGAGATATCTTTTCTGTACTCTTGTATATCTGCAAATGAGACGATATTTTTACTCACTCCATTGAGTGTGAGTGTACCATTAATTTTATAATACTTTTTTGTTTTTTCTATATTAGTTATTTCAAAAAAGATTGAAGGGTGAGTTTTTGTATTTAAAAGCTCATACATATGTTCATCTCTACCATTTTTATCACTTTTTAAAGATAATGGATCAATCATAATCTTCCCTTTGATTGATTCAAGTGTTGTGTCAATCTGTAGCGTAGAACTTATGGTTTTCGTTGATGGGTTGATATTGCTATCACCAAAAATCTCAGTGTGTGCTGAAATTTCCCCTTTTTCAAATGTTAAAGTATTTGCAACTGCAAATAGACTTAAGCTTAAAATTAATAATAACTTACGCATAGTGTAACTCCTTTTTTTGTGATTGTTGAGAATTGAAAATATTTAATAGTACAAGTACAAAAAGTACTGGTACAAACAGTATCAAACCATGAAGTGCGACAAATAATCCAGCACCAGAAGCTATCCAACCTATAAACACCATATAAACACTTATTATTTTTAAATCTTTTTTGACAATAGTTTGCAAAATCACTACATTGTAATATGATATTACAAATGGATAGATAAGTGATAGTATAAATCCCTCTTGTAAAAAATAAAATAGATATGATAAAGCAAATAACATAATAATAAAAAGTGTTTTTTGTTCTTTTTCTATTTTGTATACCAAGGCTGCAACTATACCTATTATATGAAAAAGAATAATTTCTGTACTATATCCATCTCTCCATATTGAGATGGTTGTATCTCTTGAAAGTGTTTCAAACAGTGCTGAATCTAAAAATATCCATAAAACCATCACTAAAAGAGAAAACTCTTGAGTCATTTTTTGGGCTATTTTTTGTTTTGGTAAAAAGTATAAAGAACATAAAGCTATAGACGTAAGTACAATAGCAAGATTACCTCGTAAGGCTGCATCATAGTTAAAAAGTGCAGTACCAGCAGTGTATGAAATAGCA
>JBATTX010000057.1:0-4130 GCA_049670825.1 Arcobacteraceae bacterium
TATCACATTAAAGATTCTATTGATCCAAATTTTAAAGTAGATATAAATGGTTTAGAATGTAGATGGGAAAATATTCCTAGCCCAAAAGATGAAACAATCTCCCTTTTAATACGCGCAAAAGATGAAAGCTACTATGAAAATATTTTAGAAGAGCTCGATACTATTTTAGGTACAAAACAAAATAGAAATCCAATTACAGAAAAAAATACAATTTTAAGTTTTGATAGTAAAGTTCTTGATAGAGAAGCCTCATTATTTACCCAAAATAAATTTTTAAAACCTCTTATTATTTTCAAACTCAAATGTATCAATGCCCTTGGTAAATTTTTATTAGATTTCAAAATAGGACAGTGGGCACAGTATAAGCAAAGACTTACCGCTACAACTGATACAGAAAAATTCGATGATATATTACGGATGGTTGTATCTACAGATTTCACACAAACAAAAAAACTTGAAGAGTATTTAGAAGCACAATACCAAAAGAAAAGATTATGTTATGGTATTCACAAATCTGATGCATCGTTGATGACTTGTCTTATATTTGAAAGACACGGTAGACACATTCACTTTGTAGATAGTTCAAATGGTGGATATGCGAATGCTGCTATTGATTTAAAAGCACGCTCTTTTTAAGAGGTGCTTTGAGTTTTCTTATCTTGGATATGAACAGTTGTTTATATCTGTTGTAGTTCCATTGATATACTCTGGACAATCAGTTGCTAACCACACAATTGTTGTAGCTATCTCTGATGCCATTGCAAATCTACCACTTACAACTGTTTTTTTAAATTCTGCTTTTCTCTCTTCTGAGTTATCTTTTTGCATATCTGTTTCCACAGGACTTGGGGCTATACAGTTTACAACAATTCCATTGGCTCCTAAAAGTTTTGCATAGATGTTAGTTGCGTTGATAAGTCCAGCTTTTGCTATACCGTACCAGATATCAGGGTGTCCAATTTGTCCTGCTATTGAAGCTACATTTACAATACGACCAAAACCTTTTTCTTTCATACTTTTACTACAAAGTGTCATCAACTCTACTGGAGTATGAAGGTCTACATTCATAATTTTCTCTTTTGCTTCTTTTGGATAGTTGTCATAGCTATATTTTGGTTGCATAAATCCAGCATTGTTTATCAATATGTCTATCTCTCCTACTTGTTCTACTAATTTTGGCAAATCTTCTACATTTGAAAGGTCATACTCAATAGTTGTAAGCTTCTCACTTTTTAATGTAAAATTTGAAAAATCACGAGCTACAACTACTACTTCAAAACCTCTATTTAAAAAATCTTTTGTAACTTCTAGTCCAATACCTTTATTTCCACCTGTTACCAATGCTCTTGTATTCATCTTTACTTTCCCCTTTTGTTATTTATTTGTTCATCTATAAGATTTATTGTACAAATTTCTATCATATCGTACACTTTTTCAAACCCTTCAAAACCATCAAAAAAATATGGATCTGGTATATCAGCATCTTCACACCCATATTTTCCTAGTTTTTTCAATTTTGAACTTGGACATCCAATTGATTCAAGTTCAATTATATTTTTATCATCAAGTCCAACAATCAGATCAAAACTTTGTAAATCTTCTTTTGTGATCTGTCTTGCTTTGTGTTTTGAAATATCAATACCATTTTCACTCGCTACTGTTTGTGAATGCTCACAAGGATTTTCCCCTATATGAAAATCTCCAGTTCCACAACTATCTATTTTGATATCTAAACCATTTTCATCTACATAGTTTTGAGCTATCCCCTGGGCTATTGGAGAGCGACATATATTTCCTAAACATACAAATAATATTTTTTTCATTTTAATTGACCTTTTTCTTTTTTTGTTAATTTTTCTACAACTAAATTATATGACTCATCTATCATATCTTTTAGTACCTCTTCTTGCATGGAACCATCAAGAGTAATAGTATTCCAATGCTTTTTATTCATATGATAGCCAGGACTTACACACTCATATATCTCTCGATATGCTAGAGCATCTTCAGGAAGTGCTTTGAGATTTATACTCAAAGGATTGTTATTTAAAGATACCAATGCAAACATTTTATTAAGTACTTTAAAAACCATAACATCTTCCCCAAAAGGAAAATCAATCTTTGACCCAACTTTTTCTAAAAGCATCATCTCTAAATTTTCTAAAGTGATCAAACTATCACACCCTCTTTTCTCATACATCGTAATATCTCATACGTTTTACTCACATCATAAGTAGCACTATGATAAGAATCTTGGTCAAAATCGATGTTGTAGTGAATACAAGTTTCATCGAGTTTTGGATTTTTTATTTTTCCATTTTTATTTAAAGCTTGTACGATATGTTTATTCTCTTTCATCGTACAGATATGATTTTCAAATTCCACAAGCCCTTTGATTCTAGCTAACTCAAAACTAATATTATGAGCTACTAAAGTTTTAGCACCCTTGCAAAAGCTTACAAAGTCTTCATCCTCTTTAAAATAACTTGCATATTTTTGCTCTGTTTTATTTCGATGTTCTAAGATAAGTTCAGGAGTAAGTCTATGTACAGCAAACGCATAGTAATTTACTGGATATCGGGAGAGATAATATCTGTGAAATTTATCTGTTACAATATATTCACCATCTTTAAGCTCTACTCTTACAGCGGCTGCTTCTATAACATCATACGGGTTGAGTGTATTTGTTTCAAAATCTAAAATAATCATTCAATGATTATACCAAAGAGTAGTATAAAATTATATTTTAAGGTTTATTTTAAAGCAACTTAGCTATCTTTCGCTTTCAATTAAAAGGTTAAATATGTCAAATTTTATACTCATCATAGGATATATGTCTATAGGTTTTGTATTTAAAAATATAAAGCTCCCTATACACGATATTCATCTTAAAATAAACAAATTCATCATTATGATTGCACTTCCAGCAATGATACTTATAGAAACTCCAAAAGTTGAGTTTTCTGCAAACAGTATGATACCCATGTATATTGCGTGGATTACGATGATAGCATCTGCTTTGCTCGTATATTTTTTATCTAAAAGATACCATTTTTCAAAAGAGGTTACGGGTGCTTTGATGCTTGTTACGGTTCTTACAAACTCTACTTTTGTGGGAATACCTGTAATAACAGCCCACTTTGGAATGGAGTCATTACCTTTTATTGTTTTATATGATCAGTTAGGAACATCATTTTGGCTTGCAACTTATGCAACTATTATTGCTGCATATTATGGAAGTAAAGGAACTGTGTCAATTTTAATGATACTTAAAAGGATATCAAGATTTCCACCACTTATCGCTTTTGTTCTTGCTATACTTTTTAGTTCTTATACCTACCCAGATTTATTAACAAAAATATTAGAACTACTAACTTTATCTATTGTGCCATTGGCTTTAATATCTGTGGGCTTACAACTCGAATTTAAACTTGAGACTTCAGAGATCAAACCTTTTGTGGTATCACTTATGATTAAGTTAATTATCTCACCAATAATTGCGATTTTTGTGTGTTATATTTTTGGATGGAGTGATCTACTTATAGGAAAAGTTTCAATTATGGAATCAGGAATGGCAGCTATGATAACAGCAGGTGTAATAGCTTCGATGAATGGGTTAGCACCAAGACTTAGTAACGCGATCGTAGCATACGGAATCGCACTATCATTATTTACTTCGTGGATTTTATTTTTAGTTATTAGATAAGAAAGGGAGTTTAAAACTACCCTCTTCCTCGACCTCGTCCACCACCGTTTGATGAACCTCTGCTTTGGCCACCTCTTGAGTTGCCACCACCATTTCCTCGAGATTGTCCACCGCCATTTCCACGACCACCACGACCTCGGTTTCCACCTTGTTTCTTTTTAGGTTCTGCTTTAATTGTTGGATCAACTGCAAATCCTGGAATTTCAACTTTATCAATATCTTTTTTGATAAGTTTTTCAATATCTTGTAAAAATTCGTGCTCATCAATACATACTAAAGATAAAGCAACACCATCAGTTCCAGCTCGTCCAGTTCGTCCGATTCTATGTACATAATCTTCAGGCACATTTGGTAACTCGAAGTTTATCACATGTGGTAACTGATCAATATCAATACCACGTGCAGCAATATCTGTTGCAACAAG
>JBATTX010000058.1:0-5699 GCA_049670825.1 Arcobacteraceae bacterium
ATTGATGGCATTACATATGAACATGCATCGATAGTTGTAGTCTTACTTGGAATCATATTTTGAGTAGAACTTCGTCCAAATTCAAAATTACACTGAACATCTCTGTTGTGGCTTCCAATGCAAGCACTATCTAAAGTTTTTTGATGATTTAATAATGGATGAATTGTTGTAATATCACCATAATCTATAGAGTATTTATCATCTAAAAATTTCAATACTGGTAATAATGCAGTAGCATTACATGAACTTGTTGATATTATTTTATCTTGTTCATAATTTATTGCCTGTTCATTTACACCTAATATTACATTGATATCGGCTTTAGCATTAGGATGAGTTAAATACAAAGGAATCTTACAATTTTTTTTCACTCTATCTATATCAACAATACTCCCACTTGCATCAATGATTAAATCTATCTCATGTAATGCAAAGTCAATATCAAATACGTTGGAAAAATTAAAAATTTTGATTTGTGATTGTTTATTTTGAATTGTATTTTCAACTACTTTATATTTATCTTGTAGTTTTCCATAAGTAGAATCATAATTGATAGAATAAGCAATATTTTTTATATTGGTATTAAGCTCATTGATTACCACAATATCAAATTGTTTTTTCTCTTCAGCTATACGCAGAATCGCTTTTCCGATTCTGCCTACTCCATTTAAAAGTACTCTCATTAACTATATGTATTATTCTTCAATAATAAGTGCTTTAACACCTGGCAATACTTTACCTTCAATTAGTTCTAAAGAAGCTCCACCACCAGTTGAGATAAATGTCATCTCGTCTTCATCTCCTGTTCTTCTGACTAAATCAGCAGTATCACCACCACCTACAACTGTTGTAGCATATGATGAAGCAACAGCATGTGAAATTTTAGTACTTCCTTTTGCAAACTTATCCATCTCATAAACACCCATTGGTCCATTCCAAAGAATTGTATGTGCATCTTCAAGTGCTTGTGAAAAAAGTGTAGATGTTGCAGGTCCTATGTCTAATCCCATCCAACCTTTTGGTATCTCTTGAATAGTTACTGCTTTTGCAAACGCTTCACTATCAAAAGCTTCAGCTGCTATTACATCAACTGGTAAATAAAATTTCACCCCAAGAGTTTTTGCTTCATCCATGATTCTTAAAGCTTCAGGAATTAATTCATCTTCAACGAGTGAATTTCCTATCTCATGACCTAAAGCTTTTAAAAATGTAAATGCCATTCCCCCACCAATAATAATTTTGTCAACTTTTGGTACAAGATTTCTTAATGCTTCCAGTTTACCAGATACTTTAGAACCACCGACAATAGAGACAAATGGTCTTTTTGGTGCTTCTATAATATGATAAAAGAATTTAATCTCTTTGGCAAGTAAAAAACCTGCTGCTTTATGTTCTATATCAAAATGCTGAGCAATACCTTCAACTGATGCGTGGGCTCTATGTGATACACCAAATGCGTCATTGATAAATATATCTGCCATATCTGCTAATGTTTTAGATAATACTGGATCATTTTTTGTTTCACCATCTTCAAATCTCATATTTTCTAAAAGTAAAATTTCTCCACTTTGTAGATCTCTTGCTATTTGAATCGTTTCTTCATCAATAACATTTGGAGCTAGTTTAATCTCTTGCTTTAAAAGTGTGTGCAATCTTTTTGCAATTGGTTTTAAAGAGTATTTCTCTTCATATCCATTTTTTGGTCTTCCAAAATGAGAAGCGATAATAACAGCACAATCGTTATCGATACAATATCTTACAGTGTTAAGTGCAGACTTAATTCTTCTATCATCTGTAATGTTTTGATACTCATCAACTGGAACATTAAAATCGCATCTTATAAAAACTTTTTTATTTGCAATATCAATTTTATTTATCTCTTGAATAATCATACTTATACCCTTAGTGTGTTGCTACGTGAAGACCCATATCTACAAGTCTTGTAGAATATCCCCACTCATTATCATACCAAGAAAGTACTTTTACCATATTCTCTTCAATAACTTGAATTGTATCTAAAGGTACAACTGTAGATAAAGACTCACCTATAAAATCAGAACTTACTCTACCTTCACTATCTACACCTAAAATACCTTTTAAGTTTGTTTCTGAAGCTTCAGAAAATGCTTTTTGAACCTCTTCTAAAGATGTATTCTTTTTTAATGTAACTGTTAAATCTACTAACGATACATTTGGAGTTGGTACTCTGATTGCTTGACCATTTAATTTTCCGTTTAGGTGTGGCATAACTTTACCGATAGCTTTTGCTGCACCTGTACTTGCAGGAATTAAATTAGTTGCCCCTGCTCTTCCTTTTCGAGGATCTTTTTTATCTTTTGCATCTAAAATTGGTTGAGAACTTGTGTAAGAGTGAATTGTCGTCATTAACCCTTTTTCAATTCCAAAAGCATCATCAAGTACTTTTGCTACTGGAGCTAGTCCATTTGTTGTACATGATGCATTTGATACAATTGCTTGACCGGCATAAGTATCTTCATTTGCACCCATTACAAATGTTGGAGTATCATCTTTTGCTGGTGCAGACATAACAACTTTTTTAATACCATTTTCAATATATCCCTGAACAGATTCTTGAGTTAAAAATGCTCCTGTACACTCTAAAACAACATCAACCCCTAAAGAAGCAAAATCTAAATTAGCTGGTTCTCGTTCATTAAATAGTTTCGCTTTATCATTTCCAATGAAAACATATCCATCTTCTACTTTAATATCGTGTCTATTTCCGTGAACTGTATCGTATCTAAGGTTATACTGAATCATATCTTCTGTTCCACTAGCATTTACTGCTACTAATTCAACATCATCTCGTGAAGCAACAATTTTAGCGACACATCTACCTATTCTACCTAATCCATTAATCGCAACTTTTACAGCCATTCTAATCCTTTTGGGTTTATAAAATTTAATCTATTTTATCGAAAAACTTATATAAAATTGTTTAAATAAACTTAATTGTTTTTTTATACTTTTTTTAATATCTTTTAGGTAGAATCGGATTTATAAATAAGAAGAAAATATATTTTTCTACTAAAGGTTTTAAATGGGAATTATGATTCAAAAAAGAAATGGCCGTCAAGAAGTTTTAGACATAACAAAAATTCAAAAACACACAATATCAGCAACTGCAAATCTAGATGGAGTGAGTCAAAGTGAATTAGAAATTGATGCTCAAATTAAATTTATTGATGGTATGAGTTCAAGTGATATCCAAGAAGCTTTAGTAAAAACAGCGGTTGAAAAAATTGATATAGACGTTCCAAATTGGACTTTTGTTGCAGCTCGTTTATTTTTGTATGATTTATATCATAAAGTAGGAAAAGCAACCCATGGTATTAAAGGTAATGCATATTGTCATTTATCTGAATATATCAAATATGGTCAAGAAGCAGGAAGAATTATTCCAGGATTAGAAACTGGATATGACTTAGATGATTTAAGCCAATACCTCGATCCACAAAGAGATTATTTGTTTAATTATCTAGGTATGAAAACTTTATATGATAGATACCTATTAAAAAACAATGATAAACAACCAATAGAACTTCCACAACAAATGTTCATGGGAATAGCTATGTTCTTAGCACAAAATGAAACAGATAAACAGGAAAAAGCAAAAGAATTTTATGATGTAATATCTAAATTTGAAGTGATGCTTGCTACTCCAACATTATCAAATGCAAGAACAAATAGACATCAACTTTCATCTTGTTATATTGGATCAAGTCCAGATAATATTGAAGGTATATTTGATGGTTACAAAGAGATGGCACTTCTTTCTAAATTTGGTGGAGGAATTGGTTGGGATTGGAACTCAATTAGAAGCCTTGGAGGAGTAATTGATGGTCACAAAAGTGCAGCAGGTGGTACTGTACCATTTCTAAAAATCACAAATGATATTGCAATAGCTGTTGATCAACTTGGTACTAGAAATGGTGCTATTGCAGTTTATTTAGAACCATGGCATATGGATATAGAAGATTTCATCGACTTGAAGAAAAACTCAGGAGAAGAAAGAAGAAGAGCTCATGATTTATTCCCTGCTTTATGGTTAAATGACCTTTTTATGAAAAGAATTTTAGCCGATGAACACTGGACACTATTTGATCCATACGAAGTAAAAGATTTAGCAGGTTTAACTGGCGAAGCATTTGAAAAAAGATATGTGGAGTATGAGAATGACCCGTCTATAACAAAAGAGCAAATGACTGCTAAAAATTTATGGAAAAAAATATTAACATCATACTTTGAATCAGGTAGTCCATTTTTATGTTTCAAAGATACAGCAAATAAAGCAAACCCTAATGACCATACTGGATTTATTAGAAGTAGTAACTTATGTACAGAGATATTTCAAAATACAAACCCAAATCATTACCTAATTAAAATAGAACTAGAAGATGGCGAAATTTTAACATTTGAAGAAGAAGATAATGTAAAACTAGATAATGGTACATTTAAAAAAGCCAATAAAGTAACAGCACTAGATAGACTAAAAGGGAAAAAGATCTTTATCGTTGAAAAAGAAAAAATTGATGGAGACACAGCTGTGTGTAATCTAGCATCAGTGAACCTAAGTAAGATCAATACTAAAGAAGATATAGAACGAGTAATACCAACAGCAGTTAGAATGCTTGATAATGTTATTGACTTAAACTTTTACCCATTAAGAAAAGTAAAAGCAACGAACCTTAAAACAAGAGCCATAGGTCTTGGAGTAATGGGAGAATCTCAAATGCTTGCAGAAGCTTCTATTATGTGGGGAAGCGAGGAGCACTTGAAAAAAATTGATTATATCATGGAAGCTATAAGTTATAATGCAATTAATTCATCTGCAAATTTAGCAAAAGAGAAAGGGATTTACCCAACATTTGAAGGTTCTAAATGGTCAAAAGGTATTATGCCAATGGATGCTGCACCAAAAGCAGTACAAGCATTAGTACAAAAAGATCTTTTTGATGATGGATATAATTGGGATGAACTCAGAGAAAAAGTAAAATCAAATGGTATGAGAAATGGTTACCTAATGGCTATTGCTCCAACTTCATCAATTTCTATTTTAGTTGGAACAACACAAGCAATAGAACCTGTCTATAAAAGAAAGTGGTTTGAAGAAAATTTAAGTGGACAAATACCAGTTGTTGTACCAAATCTATCTCCTGATACTTGGAATTACTACAAACCTGCTTACGAAGTGGATCAATTAGATATTATTAAAGCCGCTTCCATTCGACAAAAGTGGATTGACCAAGGACAATCTACTAATATTTTTATGTCACTTGATAAAGCAAGTGGAAAGTATCTTCATGAGATTTATACTCTAGCATGGCAACTTGGATTAAAATCTACATATTATCTAAGAAGTCAATCTCCAGAGGCTATATCAGATGTTGCTGATAGAAGTCAAGAGTGTGTTGGCTGCCAATAAATCAATATCCTAAAGAGTATGTTAAGAAGACAAATTAACATACTCAATCTACAATTCTAAAGTTCAAATTTAATTCTTTTTCAGATATAATCCTTTTCTAAAATAAAATTTTTATTTATCAAATAGATATCAAAATGGAGTACCTCATGGAACGAAAAACAATATACAATCCAAGTTCACTAGAAAATTTAAATGACAGAAGAACATTTGGTGGTAATCCTGATGGTATGATAAACTTCACAAGATGTAAATA
>JBATTX010000059.1:0-22267 GCA_049670825.1 Arcobacteraceae bacterium
CAAAAAGAGCAGGGCAAAATATAGAGCTTACCTCAAAAGAATATATACTCTTAGAATATCTGATGATAAATAAAGAAAAACTTTTAACAGAAGAGATGATAAACAATGCTTTATGGGATATGGATGACACGACAGCAAGCAATATATTAACAGTGTACCTCTATAGAATACGTAACAAAATAGATAAAAATTTCGATAAAAAACTTATACACACAGTACGAGGAATGGGATATAAAATGAGTGAGAGTTTATGAATTTTAAAAATATAAAAACAAAATTACTATTTTGGTATTCGATTACAATTCTTCTTATTTTAAGTATATTCTCTTACGTATTACTCTCATTTTTCTATGAACAAAATGTCAAAACAGTAGATGCAAAAGTGATGTCTGTTTTACATGATATAGACTATGATATAAAAGAACTGTATGAAAGAAACTTTATCAAAGGTTTTGATGAGGGGGCAGAGTTTATGATTAAAAACTTGTATGTAACCGTATATAAATATGAAAATGATAAATTTACTATGATAGCATCAAATAAACCAGAGCTAAAAACAGGCAATTTTCAATATATAAATAGAGATGGCTTTCAGTTATTTACCATTGGGGATGATTTAGAAGATCAATTAAGAGTTATAAGATTTCATACAAATAAGTTACAAGATGAGGTATACATCCAAGCTGTTACTACTTTGGGTGATAAGATGCATGATACCATACATAATTTAAAATATATTTTGATGATTTTGATACCTTTGATTATCTTACTAACAATTATTATGGGATATTTTATTATTCGAAGTGCTTTATTACCTGTTAAAAATGTTATTGATGAGGTAAAAAGTATTGATGTGTCTGATTTACATAAAAGAATACAATCGCAAAAATCAAATGATGAGATAGAGGAACTTATCACTACCTTTAACACAATGCTTGGAAGATTGGATGAATCTGTTTCTAAAATAAAACGTTTCTCAAATGATGTATCACATGAACTTAAAACTCCGCTTACTGTAATACGTGGAGAGATAGAGTTAGGTTTAAGAAAAGATAGAACCAATGAAGAGTATAAAGAGATACTAAAAAGTTCACTGCAAGAGAGCAAGCAACTTCAAGAACTTATAGATAGCTTGCTTTTTCTTTCAAATGCAAATGAGAATGAGCTCAAAGCAAAATTTGAAAAAATAGAATTAGATGAGATACTTATGGATATAATTTCTGAGTATAAACAGCTGACAAAAGATAAAAATATAGCTATTGAGTTTGAATCGTTAGAAAATATGGTATCGCAAGGGCACCCTTTGTTAGTCAAAATTATGGTAGGGAATATTATTCAAAACAGTATAAAATACTCAAATCCAGATTCGAAGATTATTATCTCTTTAAAGAACAAAGAATTAAGTATCCAAGATTTTGGTATTGGAATAAAAGAAAAAGATATTAAATATATTTTTGATAGATTTTATCGTGTTGATGAAGCACGAGGAAGAGGAGGCTATGGTCTTGGACTTTCTATAGTTCAAAACATAGCAAATATTCATAACTATACTCTTGATATCAAAAGTAGCTATGGTGAGTATACTAAGTTTACGATAAGGTTTTAATCTTTATGAGAATGTTAATAAAAGAGTTCGTATATCCTCTTTTATTTCCCAATCTAGCTCTTTTTTATTGCTATAAAGAAAAAACGGCACACTATTTAGCATAGATTTTTTGAGCCGTTTTCTTAAAGTTGAGATTTGATCTATAGAGATAAGATGTTCCCCATCATACAAGCAAAAGTTTTTTGAGATACCTGTATTTAAAGCAATGATTTGATAAGTTAAAAAAAGCCCATCTTCCTTTGCTTGCCACTTTTGAATTAAAATATCAAGATTAGTTTGTAAAATATCTATTTTATTTTTATTTACATTTCCAAATTTATCTCTAAATTTATATCTATCAATCTCTGAAAAATCTAATACGTTGTAAAAGTCATTGAGATTTTTCCACATTGAGTGAAATACTTTTTTACCAAAGAGTACCTCATCAAAAGAGATGAGATACTTTGTATCGTTAAGTGTTTTGTTTTCGTTGTATTTGATTTTAAAATACTCTTTCTTAAAAAGATTGATAAGCCAGTTTTCATCTAACTGACTTATGATATCTAGTTTTTTTTCAGATTCTTGTGTATCTAAAAATCGCCACAACATACTAATAGAATCCAAAAGCTCAGTATTTGTATTGTCTTCTTTAAAATATTGAAGTGCTAAAAATAAAATCACATTTTCTAAAAGAGCATCACTTTTAGCAATTCTGTGATTGTAGATCACTTTTTTATAAAGATTAAATCGCATCTCTATCATATGTTCTATATCGATAAGCCCTTCATCATAAAATGAAAGTCTAAATGTTCTCTTATCATCTATAAGTATCGATTGTTTTGTAATTCGAATTAAATCAACTGCACCACTTATATATCCACTTGAAAGCATATCTCGATTGATATAATCAAGTCTATCAGCATCTACTGTGCTATCTATATATTTATGTAAAATTTTATATGAAAAATACGCATCTCTTTTTTCTTCAAAGATATTGTTACATAAAATTTGAAGTAGTTTCATATAGTCTTTTTGATAGTCATTTTTCAAAAATGATTGTAACTCATATTCAAAAAGTAAACTTGTGAGTTTTTTCCCTAGTGCTTCATGCAGTACATTTTCTTTGTTATTTGTAATTGTTTTGTAAAAATTTAAAAACTCTTTCTCTTTTTCATTGTGAGTGTTTTGTGCCATAAGTTTATTATAAATTTTTTCCAATGCATACTCAACTTGATGAGAAAAAGGAAAATGTCCCACATCGTGTAACAATCCAACAATACGAAGTGCTTGAAGGGTTATCATATAGATATTACTGTCAAGTTTTGATTTAAAAGGAATTGCGTACTCATATAACGAAGTATCATCCAAAAAATCTAAATTTTGTAAAGATATTTTTAGATTATTTTCTTTGATAATAGCAGTGATAGATTTTTTAAGATTAAAAATAAATTTATTTGAAGTGTTATCTTCGGCATTGATAATTGAGTTTTTTAACATATGTGAAGACAGATGCATAGTTCCTATACTATGGATATATCTTTTTGTATTTATCGATGGAAATGCAAAATATGCAAGAGCATTTTGTGTGATAAACAATAATCGGTTCACTATTTTTGTTTGTAAAAAATACCCTTCAAGTTTTGTATACTCGATATGTTGATAGATGTTGTCGTTTATTAGTCTGTGTTTTTTATTCATGGTATCCTTATTGTAACTTATTTTCTTTTATTTTCAAAGATTCTTTCTGTAAACTCAGCAAATCTACCTCGCACTGCTTTGTCTAATTCTATAGCGAACATATTAAGCTCAGGATGTTTATTTGTTGTTTGTTTAAGCAAACTTGTAAGTCCATTATTAAATTTATTGAGATAGAGATTATCAATTTGTCTATTTGAACCAATCACTACAGCCATACAACTTTCATCTAGTCTACTTAAAATAAGTTGAGTGGTGTTTTCGCTGCTATTTTGCCACTCATCCATGATAACTATTGCTCCACTTAGAGTTCTTCCTCTTGCTTCACCTGGCCATAACATATCTATTTGGTATTTATTAATAAGCTCGTCTGTTTTAGAATTAATAGATTCTTTGTTATTTATATTATCACTTTTTTTGAGTTGTTTTTTAGATATAAACTCTAGTGTATCATAAAGTGCCATATTGTAGATTCTAAATTTTTCATCATTGCCTGCAAGATAACCTACATCTGCACCTTTATCTAAGGATTCTATGGAATTTCTTACGTATACAATTTTTTCATAAATTCCCAAATCAATAAGTCTCATAGCAGCACAAATACTCATAAGAGTTTTTCCACTTCCAGCTTTCGCATCGATTACAAGAAGATTAAACATATTTGAAAGTATAGCTTTCATAAAAAATTTTTGTTTGAGGTTTACTGGTTTTACACTTACCCCTTTAAAATCAGTTTCACTAATAATATTGATTTGATTATTTGCAATGATTCCAAACTCTTTGTTTCCATCACTACTATTAAATTTGTAACAAAAATTTCCTATTTTGTATTCATCATCAATCAGTTCTATCTCTTTTAGATCCAAACTATTAAAATGTGATGAGTCTAGTTCTATAGTTTTAATAAACTCAAACTTTGGAACTTCACTTTTATCATCATTGAGTGTTTGTGTTTTGATATTTGCAAAAAGTGCAAATGTTCTTGCATACACATCAAGTGAGAGAAAGATTACTTGTGAACCTCTATAGTGATTTTGTGCGAGTGAAGCAATTTCGATGATTCGTTTGTCGTTTGATTCTGAGAGATTGTGTTGTTCTATTTGTGCGTCATATTTATCTTTTGAAATGATATTAATATCAAAAGCATCATTAGAGAGTTTTACCACTTTGTAGTTTTGTTTATAATCTACCTCTTTTACTTTTGTTTTTGCTAATATTCTTGCAAATTGTCTTGCATGGTATCCTATATCTGTAAATAATTTCTTTTTATCTTCAAGTTCTAAAAGCACAGTTTCAGGAATAACTATCGTATTTGTTTTATTATCTGATATATCAGATAAGTTTTTTATATTTTGTAAAATTATATTTGTATCAAGTACATACACTTTTTTAGCCATTTTAGAGTTCCTTTGTTGTAGATTGTTTACTAAAGAACTATATTTAAGAGAAATTACCGTGTGATTACAATTGATTTAAGTAACTATGGGAATATTTCGATATAATTTCAGCTATTTTAAATATAACATACTATACGGAAGCTAGGAATTATTAATCAATTATGAAACAACAATATAAATCATATCAACAAACTTGCCAATTTTTAGAAGAGTGCGTTTCTAAATACCCGGATCTCATAAAAATTCAATCAATTGGTCAAACATGGGAAGATAGAGATATTATGTTAGCTACGATATCTTTAAATGTAGCAAACGCTGATCTAAAACCAGCAATGCTTTTTACAGGTACAATACATGCACGAGAGTGGATTGGAAATGAATTAGCAGTAGCTTTTATAGATTATCTTTTAAGTAACTATAGTTCAAATCCAAAAATATTAAAAACATTAACTCAAAATACATTATATATCGTTCCTTGTCTTAATCCAGATGGCTTTGAATTTAGTAGAAAACATTTTTCATTTTGGAGAAAAAATAGAAGAAATAATGGTGATGGAACTTTTGGAGTAGACTTAAATAGAAACTTTTCTGTAGGATATCAAAAATCAAAAGACACAGCATCAAATGTATACAGTGGTCCAAATCCTTTTAGCGAACCAGAAACAACAGCAATGAAAAATTTTGTGGATAATAAAGATAACATTACTATTGCTTTAGATTATCATAGTCAAGGAAATGTATTTTTTCCAGCTCATAAATTTAATCATGAAGAGGAGATTGAAGGAACTGACTTGAATACTCTTTGTGCAAATATGAATTATGAAATAGCAAAAGTAACAGGTAGAAAATATGGTATTCATAGAGGAAAACCACCTACAAAACTCATAAGTGGTAGTGGGAGAGAGTATTATTATTCAAAAGGAATTATGGCAGCTGTTGTTGAAGTTGGTACTAGAAATATTCCAGATTTTATGCAAAATATGCAAGAGAGTATTGATGAAAATATTCCTGCACTTTTACGTACTTTAGGTGAAGCGCAAAACTATTCTAAACTTGCTCCAAAAAGAGTAGAAAACTTTCATATAGAAAGTTATACATCGCACGAAGTAACACTTTCATGGGATTATACACCAAGTAGAGATGTGTATTTTCAAATTTTTAGAAATAAAGATGAAAAAGAATCGTGTACAGAATCAAATTTGATTTGTGAAACTTATAATACAACTTTTACTGATAAACAACTACAAAGTGGTACAAACTATTTATATTATATACGATGTATCAATAATCTGACAAGAGTTAAATCTCCTTTTGCACCAAAAGTAAAAATCAAAACTTTACTAGAAGCTGATGAGTTTAGTAAAACAATTTTTCCAGCACCATCAGAAGTAGGGTATGTAGGAAGTAAATTATTAGAAACAAATAGAAAACATTTTGGTCTTAACTCATTGTTTATAGGTGTCAACGAAAATAAAGGTACCTGTTATGGAGTACTTCAATTTAATCTTGAAAATATACCTACAAATGCAATCATTAAAGAAGTACGAATATCTCTCTATCCATTGAATCGTGTAAATGCAAAAATAGAAAAATTTGGAGAGTGGTCAATCTCTATTGTTGATAGTCAAAGTGTAGCTGAGATTTATGATTATGAGCAAATTCACAATGCAAAAATCATTGAAACTTTAGGGCAAAGTATCCCTTCCGAAAAACTTACTCAAGGTATTTGGTCTCATTGGGATTTAAATAGTATAGAAAAAGATATCTTACAAGATCAATTAAAAGATAAAAAAGTATTATTCAAATTATCAGGTCCAACAGAACTTCCAGAGGGTAGAGATAGTCAAATGATGATGTTTGATTTAGGATATGGTAATTTTGGTGGAGGGATTCACTATAGACCCTCTATTGATATAAAATATACTATTCCTAGCCAAGAGATTGTTCTTGATGCGATTAAAACTATGAGTATTAGTAGTGATAACATTGATGAAGAGAATTTAAAATGTGGATTTGATGAAAACAATGACAAAATATATGGTCTGATGGAGTTTGATTTAGAAAATCTTCCAAATTCAAATGAAACAATTATCACTGATAGTTATATACAGATTAAAAATAAAAGCGCTACTAAAACAAAATTGGATATTCGTTACAATGTCGAGTTTGTAGATGTAGAAAGTACAACGTATGAATCAATTCAGACAAGAGATAGAATTGAGTTTATTGGATATGAGGTGAGTCGTTCAGATTTACAAAAGAATAAAACGCATAAATTCATTTTTGATAAGTATTCAAAATTAGCTCTTGAAAAAGTACATAAAGAAAAAGATACTGCAAAATTTATAATTCGACCTACATCTTCAGATATCAAAAATCATATTGTTGATTGGTATGGCAAAGATAGTAAAAATAGTGTAAAACTTATTGTAAATTATATTAAAAGAAGACGAGAACCAATAGACAGCATTTCAAACTTGAAATGTACTATCGAAAATGACAAAGTAAAACTCAATTGGACAAATCCAGTTACAGAAGATTTTGTTGGAGTATATGTAGTGCGAAATAGATTTCATCCACCAAAAAATCATTTAGATGGTGATAAAATTTATGCTGGAAAAGACAATTATACTTATGATGATTTTGGTAATAAAAATATAGGAAAATATTATGGTATTTTTGCTTATGACAATGTACCAAATTATAGTACACCTGTAATTATTTCTTATTTAAAGGAGTTAGACGAAGATGATACACAAATTTAAAAAATGGACTCCAAAAATCAAAAAATCTGCTTGGGTAGCAAGTAGTGCTGATGTAATTGGAAATGTTAAATTAGGAAAAGATAGTTCAATTTGGTTTGGCTGTGTGGTTCGTGGTGATGTAAATAAAATTAGAATAGGTAATCGTACAAATATTCAGGATCTCTCTATGATCCATGTTACACATGATGAACCAGAGTGTAATATGAAAGGTAATGCGACATTTATTGGCGATGATGTAACTATTGGGCATAAAGTTATGTTACATGGCTGTACAATTGAAAACAAATGTTTAATTGGAATGAGTGCTACTATTTTAGATGGTGCTGTAATAGGTGAGGGAAGTATCGTTGGAGCTAATTCCTTGGTAACTGCAAATAAAGTATTCCCACCAAGAAGTTTGATTATGGGAAGTCCCGCTAAAGTTGTGAAAACTTTAGCGGAACAAGATGTTGAGGCTTTAAAAAATCATGCCTTTTTATATGTAGGATATAAAAACGATTATAAAGACTCTTAAAAAATATAGGAAAAACTATTTTTTTCCTATAATGTAATATATATTTTTATTTTCAAACTGTTGAAGTTCAACATTATATTTATCACTCCAGTGTTCAATCTCTTCTAAAAATTCTTTTTTGATCTCTTCACTATCTGTATCTTCACATTTAATTTTAAAATATGATTCTTTATTAGATAATCCTATATAAGCGTTCATATGTTTTAATTTATCGTTTAAACTAATAATATGTTTAGAAAAGCTATCAAATTCTTTTGTATTAGCAATATTCTTTTCTATTTGTTTTAAACTAGCTTCTGTTTTTCCAATCTCAAGTTGAGATGCAATCACTTCAGGTGTTATCTCTAAATTCATGTATATGTATCCTTCTATTTAATTTGATATCTTAGTCTATCCAAAAAAACACTAAAAAAAGTTAAAATGAGTATAGCTATACTCTACTAACATACTTGGAAATGTGAAATAGTAACTTTTAAAATTAAAAGCTAAAAAAAAAGTATTTTTATCAATTTTTGATACTATCTTAATACGTAATCTGTTAAAATCGCTTACTAAAATATATTAGTTTTACTAATAAAGGATTTTCTTATGATGTTAAAAGAATTAGACAAAAAATATACCATAAAGACAAAGGTGATAATTCTTATTATTGCTTCTTTAGTTTTTCTTACAGGTATTGTTTCAACAGTAAGTATATACGAAGCTACTCAAGGTTCATTAAAACAAAGTTATGCAAAATTAACTGCAATGCGAGATATCAAAAAAAATCAAATAGAGAATTTTTTTGATGAAATAAATGGCGATATAAGTGTATTATCTCATGCCTCAAATTTACATTTAATTTTTGATGAGTTAAATTCAGTAGATGAGCAACTTAATATTGATCCAAAAGGGAAATATCCAACAGAGAATCCAATTGTAAAAAAAATCACAAATAAGCATGAAAAATATTTTGAACAATATGTTCAAACTTATGGTTATTATGATGTTTTTTTAATTGATGCTAAAGATGGACATGTGATATATTCACAAGCAAAAGAATCTGATTATGGTGCAAATTTACGAACTGGTGATTTAAAGAATAGTGGATTGGGTGATGTGTTTTTTAAAACAATTAAGAATCAAAAAACTTCAATCGTAGATATGAAACCTTATGCGCCAAGTTCTGGTGCACCCGCAATGTTCATAGGTACACCAATGAAAAGTGAAGCAAACGTAATCGAGGCTGTTTTAGTTCTCCAAATAAATGATTCTTCAATCAATAAAATAATGAAATTTAGAGTTGGTTCAGGTGCAACAGAAGAAACGTATTTAGTTGGGAATGACAAGCTTATGCGAAGTGATAGTTATCTTGATCCTAAATACCATTCTTTAAAAGCTTCTTTTGGAAATCCAACGAAAGGAAAAGTGGATACATTAGCAGTAAGAAATGCTTTAGATGGAAAAAGTGGTACAGAGGTTATTGATGACTATAATGGAAATGCAGTTCTTTCTTCATACACAACAGTAAAAGTAAGTGATGATTTACATTGGGTATTACTTTCTGAAATAGATGAAGATGAAGTGATGTCTTTATCCGATAAAATTGGGTACGATGTAATTATAGCTTCTTTAGTAGCAATGATTATTACTGGTTTAGTAAGTATATATTTATTGAATATTGCATTAACTGCACCTTTAAAACAATTTCAAAATGGAGTAATTAACTTTTTCCATTATTTAAATAAAGAGACTACAGAAGTAACACTTTTAGATAATGACCACAGAGATGAACTTGGTAAAATGGCTGCTGTAGTAGACAAAAATATTATTAAAACTAAAAATTTAATAGAACAAGATGAGATGTTAATAGATAATGTAAAAGATGTTGTATCTAAAGTGAAAGATGGGTATTTAACGTTTAAAGTAGATAAAGATACTGACAATGAAAGATTACAACAGTTAAAAGGTATTTTAAATGAGATGTTAGATGTACTTACTTCTGTTGTTGATGCTGATATTAATGAAATCACGAAAGTGTTAGATAGTTATAAAGTATTAGATTTTAGAGCAAAAATACCTAATCCAACAGGAAATATATCAAAAGAACTCAATGAACTTACAGATATTATTAGCACAATGTTATATGAAAATATGCAAATAGGTACTACACTAAAATTAAATGCAGAGCAACTTTCCAATAATGTTGAAACATTAAGTACCTCTGCAAATCAACAAGCAGCTGCTTTAGAAGAAACAGCAGCAGCTTTAGAAGAGATAACTGCTACTATTGTTCAAAATGGTGAACATGTTGTAGATATGACTAGCAATGCTCACAAGCTAGCTGCCTCAGTAAAAGAGGGTGAAGTTTTAGCACAAGAAACAACACTTGCAATTGATGAGATAGATGCGCAAACAAGAGCAATTGCAGATGCTATTACAATTATTGACCAGATTGCATTCCAAACAAATATTTTATCATTGAATGCTGCTGTTGAAGCTGCAACTGCAGGTGAAGCTGGAAAAGGTTTTGCTGTTGTTGCTCAAGAGGTAAGAAACTTAGCTTCAAGAAGTGCAGAAGCGGCAAAAGAGATTAAAAATATTGTAGAAAATGCTACAAAAAAAGCAGATGAGGGGAAACTTATCGCTAAAAAAATGTTTGATGGTTATGAGCACTTAAATGCGAATATTGTAAGTACAGTACAGATTATAAATGATGTTTCAGCTGCTTCAAAAGAACAACAATCAGGAATTGAACAAATCAACGATGCTATTGCAGAACTTGATAAAGCAACACAAGAAAATGCTGCAGTTGCAGCGAACGCTAGCAATATTGCAAAAGAGACAAATTCTATGGCTCAATCAATCGTGGATAATGCAAATTTAAAAGAGTTTACAGGAAAAAAAGATTTTGATTTGACTCTTAATTCTAAAGTCCAAGTTGAAATATCTCATAAATCAACAACTCAAAAACCTCAAGCGGCTCAGAGAAATAAAATTGAGCTAAAAAAAACATCAAAAATAATCACTTCACATAATGATCATGATGAATGGGAAAGTTTTTAAACTTTCCTTTTCATATTAAAAGTTTTTTTTAGATAGAATACAAAAAAACTCACTCATAGGATACTTATGAATATCATTCCCTTATTTCAAAAACTATTACAACATAAATCAATCACACCAAATGATGCAGGAATCTATGATTTTATAGATGAGTATTTGGGTGAAACTTGGCAATGTATTAAGCTTGATATTGAAGATGTAAAAAATAGATTTTATTATAAAAAATTTAATGAGAGTGATGAGCATCTATGTTTTGCTGGACATGTCGATGTAGTACCAACTGGAGAAGGGTGGAGTGTTGATCCATTTGCTGCTGATGTTATTGATGGAGTTATAACGGCAAGAGGGGCACAAGATATGAAAAGTGGAGTCGCTAGTTTTTTATATGCTTGTAAAAATACTCACAATTTTAATGGAACACTTTCTATATTGCTTACTTCAGATGAAGAGGGTGAGGCTATAAATGGTACAGTAAAAGTTTTAGAATATTTACAGGAAAAAAACTTTTTGCCAACGTCAGCAATAGTAGCAGAACCTACTTGTGAAGATATTTTTGGCGATGCTATTAAAGTAGGACGTCGAGGAAGTATTAATGGATATTTTGAACTTAAAGGAAAACAAGGGCATGCTGCATATCCTGAAAAAGCTATCAATCCAGTTCATAAAATAGCTTCTATTCTACCTCAAATTGCTGGGCATAATCTAGATAATGGAGATGAGTTTTTCTCACCTAGCCAATTTATTATAACTGATATTCGTTCAGGTATGGAAGTAACAAATGTTACTCCAAATAAATTGAATATGATGTTTAATGTTAGAAACTCTACAAAAACAACTCAAGAAACAATCACACAGTTTATTGCACAAAAATTTGAGGGTTTAGATTATACACTACGATTAACACAAGGTTCTTATCCTTTTGTAACTGATAAAAATACTAAAGTAGTTAAAAAGATGCAAAAAAGTATTCAAAAGGTTTGTAATATTGATACAAAATTGAGTACTGCTGGTGGAACGAGTGATGCAAGATTTTTTGGACAATTCAAAATAGACACTGTTGAGTTTGGTGTAAGAAATGATACAATTCATGCAATTAACGAAAGAACAAATGTAAAAGAGGTAGAAAAATTAGCTGAAGTTTTTACTCACATTATAGCGAATTGGTAATCAATACAAATTATAATAATAAAAGTTTTTAACTTAAGATGATAATGGATACAATTTAAATAAATATGATTTTTTTAAAGGTATTTTATGAAAAATTTGAATCTCAAAGTTATTCTTTTATTGAGTTTATTCTATTCTATGGGTTTTTCTCAAACTTTAAAAATAGTTTACAATGAAAGTACTCCCCCTTTAAAATTTACAGATACAAATAAAAATCCAAATGGGATATTAATAGATATTTGGAAATTTTGGGCTTTAAAAAATAATATCGAAATAGAATTTATTGAAAGCAGTTGGGATGAAAGTTTATCTATGATTCAAGATGGTCGAGCTGATATTCATGCTGGCTTATATTACACAAAATCTCGTGATGATACGCTTGACTATTCAAGTCGAGTACTCTATAAAAATAAAAATTATTTCTTTTATAATAAAAAAGTACTTGATCCAAAATCAATTAACGATCTTAAAGCATTTGTAATTGGATTAGGAAATGGATATTCAAATCCATATATGAAAGAAAATCACAAGAATATATTCACAAAAACATATAAAACTGATGATGCTCTTAGTCGAGCTTTTATAGATGGAGAAGTAAATGTAGCACTCTCTTCAATGGCTACAATGACATATTTTATCAAAAAAAATAAATATGATATGAATCAATACAAATATAGTGATATGATGCATGCGTATACAAAAAATTATTTTGGTGCAGTAAAACAAGGTAATAAAAAAGTTTTAGATATTATCAACAGTGGATTTGAAAAAATAACTAATAAAGAGTTAGAAACTATTGAGAAAAAATGGACTGTTTATTTAAATGAAAATTATTTAAAAGATTATCATAATAAACATATTGCTTTAACGCAAACACAAACTAAATATCTCATAAACAAAAAAGAGATAAAAATGTGTGTTGATCCTAGCTGGTTTCCTTTTGAGTCTATTGAAGAGGGAAAACATAAAGGAATTATTGCAGACATATTTGCAGAACTTCAAAAACATATCTCTATACCAATAACGCTAGTGCCAACGAAGACTTGGAGTCAATCTTTAGAGTATGTAAAAAGAAGAAACTGTGATATTTTAGCTGGAGCCGCTAGAACCCCATTACGAGATGAGTATTTAAATTTTACTCAACCTTACTTAAAATTTCCAGAAGTTATTGTAACTAGAGAACAAGAACCTTTTATAGAAAATTTTGAGTCAATAATAGATAAAAAAATTGGAATAGTAAAAAATTCTGCAATTATTGAGCTTGTGCGTAAGAAATACCCAAATATCAATTTAGTTGGTGTAAAAAGTGTTCCTGAGGGCTTAATGCAAGTAAATCAAGGAAAACTTTATGGTTTTTTAAATACAAGTGCCTCGATTAGTTATTATATCTCAAAAGAGGGGATGACTAATTTAAAAATTGCTACAAAAGTAGGAATAGACTATCATCTGAGTACGGCTGTACGGAATGATGATGAAGAGTTACTACGAATTTTTAATAAAATTATCTCTAATATTGAAGAATCGAAAATACAAGAGATAAAAGATAATTGGTTAAAAATCAAAGTTCAAGAGATTATTGATTATTCAATTATTTACAAAACGATAGCTTTTTTTCTTTTTATTATAGCAGTCATTCTCTATTGGAATAGAAAATTAAATAGGGAAATCGAAGAGCGTATAAAAATTGAAAAACAGCTCAATATATCATTTGAAAAACTTGAGCTTAGTAATAAACGAATAAAAAATATAATGAAAATTTCAGACACACAAGCAAAAAGTTTGATTATAACTAATGAAAAACTAAAATTATTGCAAGAGGAAGCTACTAAAGCAAATGGTGCAAAATCGGAATTTTTAGCAAAAATGAGTCACGAAATAAGAACACCAATGAATGCTGTTATTGGAATGTTATATCTTTTAGAGAAAACAGAAGTTAATGCTATTCAAGAGAATTATATAAAAAAAGCAAGTTATGCAGCCAATTCTCTTTTAGGTATAATTAATGATATATTAGATTTCAGTAAAATAGAAGCTGGAAAACTAGATATAACTCATGCTGATTTTGAATTTAATGATATGATAATGAATGTTTTAAGTGTGATGAGTTTTCAAGCAGAGCAAAAAGAGCTAGAATTATTGGCATATTATGACCCTATGATTCCAAGTTTTATCGTAAGTGATAGATTACGAATCGAACAAATTTTAACAAATCTTTTATCCAATGCTGTCAAATTTACTAACAAAGGTGAAATTCTTATTTCCACAAAACTTATTAAACAGAGTAAAGCAAATATAGAGATAATGTTTTGTGTTAAAGATAATGGAATAGGTATATCAAAGTCTTCACAAGAGAAATTATTTCAAGAGTTTACTCAAGTGGATGATTCAGCAACAAGAAGTTTTCACGGGACGGGTTTAGGACTTGCAATATGTAAAAAACTATCTAATCTCTTAGGTGGTGACATCTGGATAGAAGAATCTAAAGAATTAGTAGGTTCTACATTTTGTTTTACGATTAAGTGTACGAAATCAAATCAAAAGAAAGAAAAGAAACACAAAAATATCAAAATTCAAAACTTAAAATGTTTAGTCGTTGATGATAGTAGTAGCGCAGTAGAGGTTTTAACAGCAATGCTACACTCATTTAATTATGATGTAAAATCAGCTTCATGTGGTAAAGATGCAATTGCAATGATAAAAAATGAACTATTTGATATTGTATTTTTAGATTATCAAATGGATGGATTAAATGGGATTGAAACGTATGAAATCGTTAAAAATGATTTACAGAAAAATAATACTAAAACAATTATGGTTTCTTCATATTCAAAAGAGATAGTAAATAAAAATATTCATCTTTTGGGAATAGACGGATATTTAGGGAAACCTATCTCACCATCTTTACTTTACGATAAAATATATGAAATTCAAAATACTACAGATATTCAAATAAAACCTTTTTATACAAAGGAACTAGTAAAATATTTTGGTGGTGTAAAAGTATTATTAGTTGAAGACAATCCTCTGAATCAAGAGTTTGCAATGCAAATTTTAAAAGATAGAGGATTTATTGTTGAAATCGCATCTGATGGTATTGAGGCACTTGCAAAAATAAAAAATAAAACGTATGACATTATTTTGATGGATATACAAATGCCTCATATGGATGGATTAGAAGCTACTAAACATATTCGTTCTATGAATACTGAATATTGTAAAAATATTCCAATCATTGCATTAAGTGCAAATGCTCTTTTAGGCGATAAGGAAAAAAGTATTGAAGCTGGAATGAATAATCATATTAACAAACCTATTAATCCACAGGAACTTTTTGATGTTTTGGCTTTATATGTTCATTCTGAAGAAAAAGTATTGCACAATGATGAAATCCAACAGAATGATGATTATGATCTTGAGCAATTAGATTTAAGAATATTTGATGTAGAAAATACTCTTGCAAAATTAAATAATAGTCATGAAATATATATTAAAATTTTAAAACAATTTGGAACGACTTATAAAAATGTCTATGATGAATTACAAAAATTTTTAGATATTAAAGATTTAGAATCGTTAAAAGTAAAAGTTCATGAGTTAAAAGGTGTAACAGGAAATATTGGTGCAACAATATTGTATGAAAAATTAGTTATAATAGATAAAATTATCAAAAAAGATGAAATTCCATCCTTTCAACTTTTACAAGAGTTCAAGGCTGAATTAAAAGAAGTTATGCAATCCATAGAGATGTTACAAAGTAAAAAAATCGAAAGGAAAAGTTTTCATAAAGATAAGGTTATTAGTCTGCTAGAGTTATTAACTCTTAATCTTGAAGAAGATATTGTTAAGTGTGAAACAATTTTAAATGATGTTATACCTTACTTATCAAATACTTACAAAGAGTTCGGAGATAATTTAACACATTCTTTAGATGATTTTGATACAGACCGTGCACGAGCACTTATAGAAGAATTTTTAAATAACATAGAGGATAAAAATGATTAAAAAGAAAATTTTAATAGTAGATGATGTTGCATCAAATATTCATATGTTAAGCTCTATGCTCAAAGAAGAGTATTCAATAGTTGCAGCAAAAGATGGATTAAAAGCAATCGAAATAGCTTCTAAAGAGCAAAAACCTGATTTAATACTCTTAGATATTGTTATGCCAGAGATGGATGGCTATGAAGTGTGTAAAAAACTCAAAGAATCAGATGCTACAAAAAATATTCCAATAATTTTTGTAAGTTCACTCAATGATATTAATGAAGAGGAAAAAGCAATACTTTGTGGTGGTAATGATTATATATCAAAACCAGTTAGCAAAGATGTTTTAAAAAATAAAGTACAAATACAGTTACAACTAAATAGTTATAGAAAAAAGACACATAAAATTTGTCAAGGAGATATTGATATGAAAACTAACTTACCCAAATTATTAATAATTGATGATGCTCCAAGTAACATACAAATTGCAGTAGAGATACTTAAAGATAACTATATAGTAAGTGTAGCAACAAGCGGTGAGAAAGCTTTAGCAATGATAGAAGATGGATTAAATCCAGATCTTATATTACTTGATATTATTATGCCTGAGATGGATGGATTTGAAGTTTGTAAAAGATTAAAAAACAATCCAAATTATTGTCAAATCCCAATCATATTTTTAACTATTTTAGAAAATCAACAAGATATGATAAATGGACTAGAATTAGGTGCCGTTGATTATGTAACAAAACCTTTTGAGGCAAAAGTTTTAAAAGCAAGGGTAGATGCTCATGTTAAACTCAAACGTTACCAAGATGAGTTAGTAAATAATATTCAAGAAAAAGAAAATATTTTAATGGATCAATCAAAACTAGCAACATTAGGTGAGATGTTTGAAAATATAACGCATCAATGGAAACAGCCTTTATCTATAATAAGTATGGTGAGTTCTACAATCAAACTTGAACAAGAGACTGGAACTTTAAATGATGAATCACTCCTTAAGCTTATTGGTAATTTAGATAATTCCGTAGAATACTTGGCAAATACAGTTAATGATTTTAGAGATTTTTTGATTCGAGATAATCCCAAAGAGTATTTCAAAGTAAAAAAAGTTGTTCAAGATACACTTAATCTTTTAGGATCAAAATTAAGTTATGAAAATATTGAAGTAGAGATAAATCTTACTAATCATGAGATATTGAACTATAAGAATGATTTTATACAAGTTTTAATGAATGTATTTAGTAATGCGATACAAGTGTTGAAAAAATCTCATATAGATAAAAAAATATCTATAAAAGAAACGTATACTAATGAGACATATTCTTTATTTATTAGTGATAATGGGGGAGGAATTGATGATGATATTATTGAAAAAGTATTTAATAAATATTTTACAACTAAAGACAACAATACATCATCAGGATTAGGGTTATATATGTGTAAAAAGATTATCGAAGAAAATATGGATGGTACGTTTGAAGTAAAAAGTAAAAAAGACGAAGCTATATTTGAAATTAAATTACCAAATATAATTAAATAGTATTGATAGCTTCTTGCACTTTAAGTGCTTGGTGATGCTCTTTTACATCGTGGCATCTTACAAGCGTTGCACCTCTTCTTACACTATCTAAATGAATAGCTAAAGTACCACTTAATCTTTCTTGTGGAGTTGTGGGGGTGATTTTATCAATCATAGATTTTCTACTTGCTGCTATTAATACTTCATAACCAAAATCTAAAAATCTATTCATATTTTTTAAAAGAAGTAAATTATGCTCAAGTGTTTTACCAAATCCAATACCAACATCCAATATAACTTTATTGATTCCAAATTTCTTTGCTTGTTGAATTTGTTGTTCAAAAAAAGTATAAACATCTTCTACTACATTAGTATATATTGGATTATTTTGCATATCTTTTGGTTTCCCTTGCATATGCATAATTATAATAGTCGCATCATATTTTGCAGTGATTTTAGCAATTTCATCGTTTACTAATCCTGTAATATCATTTACAATCGTAAATCCTGATTTTAAGGCATATTCTATGACTTTTGGAGTGTAACTATCAATACTAAAAAGAACTTTTTCAAAAAGTTTTTGTTCAAAAATCATATCACAAATAGGTTTTATACGATTGAGTTCTTCCTCTTGCGAAATCTCAAGACTTCCTGGTTTTGTAGATACTCCACCTATATCAATAATGTGTGCACCATCTTTTATCATTGCCATTATTTTTGAGATAGCATTTTCACCTTTAAAACGACTTTCATCAAAAAAACTATCATCATTAGCATTGATAACGCCCATGATTCTTGTAGTAGTTAAACTCTCTGGTAGCATTTTATCGTTTAACCATAATGTTTAAAAGTAGGGTTGTTAAAACATTGAGTGGTCGAGAGTTTAGTTCTAATAGTTTCATCGCTGTACTAAAACTATGAAGCTCTTTTTGTGTTAATTTAACATTATGTTTATTTATAGAATAAAGTATAGATTCGACAACATTTTTTGCTTCATGTTTTGATATACGTTGATTCTCTTTAAGATATTTATAAATATCTTTGAGTTCTAGTTTTTGAATATTTAAAGAAAACTCTTCCACTGCTTTTTTTGTTTTGTTATAGTTTACTTGTACTCTTGAAAGAATGGTTGGTAAAATAGAATTTTTTGATAATGTAATAATAATAAAAACAATGTTTTTAGGTGGTTCTTCCAAAACTTTCAGTAAAGAATTTTGAGCTTCAACACGAAAGCTATCTCCACATAAACAGATATATTTTGTTTCATTATCTGCAATGTATGCTTCTTTGATAGCTTTTTGAGCTTGTAGAAGTTGAAAATCATTTTTTCCTTCCTCTTCATTTTGTATTATTCTTACAGAATGGCGTGGAAGAGTAGAGATGATTTCATTGAGAGATTTTTCAATATCATTTACTATAAAAAGTGTTGATGTTCTTATCATAAAAAACCTATTTTTCTATATCTATTTGTGCAAAAAGTACTGCTTCTAATGTTTTGTTAAACAATCTATACATATTTAAAAGTCTTATATCTAAAGCAGGATCGTTGCTATCTAAAAAGAAACTATTAGATAACTCTTCATCCATAAGCCATAACAACGGTTGTTTAGACATTTTTGCTAGATTTGCTCTCATACTTTGACTTTTACCTATATACCAAAAAAAGTATCCGTTAGGAAATGAGTTTTGAAGCATATCATGAATAAGTTGTATGTCGTTTTCTGTTTTAATATCATCAATATTAGAGTTAAATGAATCAAACGAATAAAAAGGTAAATAGGGACGAGCTAATTTTTTTTTATTTATATTTGATAAAATATATTGCTTAAACCATTCGTGATCATTATCAGTAACAATCAAAACTGATTTATTTTTATCTATGATATTTACAACTGCTTTTGAGATTAGAGGAACCCAATCAAATTTTCGTTCCTCTAGCCATGGACCAAGAAGCTTATCTTCTCTTATTGTTTCAATAGTCCAGTTTATAAATTCTTGTGCCAAATGTTATACCTTATTTATCCAATTGGTAGGCATCATGCAATGACCTAACCGCTAATTCAGCATATTTTTCATCAATTATCATAGAAATTTTAATCTCACTAGTGCTGATAATATTTATATTGATATTATCTTTAGCCATTGCTGTAAATGCTTTAGATGCAACACCAGTATGTGATTTCATACCTACACCAACAATAGAAACTTTACAAATACTATCATTATAATCTATTTTGTCACTTTTTTCTTCAAATGCAACCATAACTTTTTTTGTTTTTTCTATATCTGTAGTAGGAACTGTAAAATCTAAATTTGTAGTATTATCTGATCCTCTAGTTTGTACAATCATATCTACATTTATATTTGCATCTGCAAGTGCAGTAAAAATAGATGATGCAATTCCTGGAACATCTACAACACCATACATTCCAACTCTAATTTGATTTTTATCTAAAGCAATTCCGCTAACAACTGGTGCTTCCATAATATTTTCTTCCTTTGTAATTAATGTCCCTTCAACTTCCGGAGTAAAAGAGCTTCTTGATACTAAATTTACGTTTAATTTTTTTGCCATCTCAACAGATCTATTTTGTAAAACTTTTGCTCCAAGTGAAGCTAACTCTAACATCTCATCATACGATATTTTTTCTAATTTTTTAGCTTTTGGCTCAATTCTAGGATCAGTAGTATAAATACCGTCAACATCTGTATAAATTTCACAAACATCTGCTTGTAAAGCACCAGCAAGTGCAACAGCTGTTAAGTCACTTCCTCCACGTCCTAGCGTTGTTACTCTTCCATCTTCCGTACTCACACCTTGAAAACCTGCAACGATAATTATTTTTCCATCTTTTACAGCGTCTTTCATATTTTCAGTATTTATATCTTCAATTCTTGCATAAGTATGGTCTTTTGTTGTAAGGATTCCTGCTTCTCTACCACTCATAGAGGTTGCTTTATATCCTTGCTCATTTAATGCAATTGAAAGTAATGCAGATGTAACTCTTTCACCAGAACTAAGTAACATATCTAATTCTCGTTCATTTGGTGTTTTACTATAATGCTCTGCATATTCGATTAGTTTATTTGTTTCACCACTCATTGCACTTACTACTGCAACAATATCATCGCCATTGTCTCTAAATTTTTTGATAATTTCTGCAACATTTTGTATTCTTTCTAAAGTACCAACACTAGTACCACCAAACTTTAATACTCTTAACATAATTAGTTATTCTCCATTTTAAATATAGCCTTCTTGTTTAAAATATTTTAAAACTTTTTTATAAACTGTTCGTTTAAAAAATGTAATATAATCATTTAATTTTTCAGTTTTCACAAATTTGTATTCACTAAATTCAGGTATCTCTGTATTTATATTAATCTGTGCACCCTTATGTAGCTTGACTAAAAAATACTTCTGCGTCTGTCCATCAAAAGGTGCCATACGCGAAGCAACAGATGGAGGAAAATCATAACTCACCCATTCGGGGAATTCAGCTATAATATCAACTTCATCTGTTCCAATCTCTTCTTTTAGTTCTCTAAATAAGGCTTCATTAGGTGTCTCACCTTCATCAATGCCACCTTGTGGAAATTGCCAAGCGTCCTCTACATCTATTCTTGAAGCTATAAAGATTTCGCATTTGGCAGGGTATGATGAAGATAAAACAATAGCAGCTACATTTGGTCTATAGTTTTTTGTTTTATCTTCCATATAAAATTTTGCCTTGTGATTGTTTGTAATATAAAAGGGATACTATCAAAATGATACTTTAAAAATGCTTTTACTCCCAATAGAAGCTTGGTGAGTTATCTAAAATTTTGTTGAAAAATAAATGATGTAAATTTTTAATATATAACATAAAGTAAATATTGATATTATACGAAATATTATAGATAAGTAAGGAATCTGATGCTTTTATACATACACATACCATTTTGTGATAGTAAATGTTTTTATTGTGCTTTTAATTCATACACAAGTTTACATAGTTTACGAGAAGATTATATGGATGCTTTATACAAAGAATTACAAATAAAGTTAGAAAAATACAATAAAAAAGTTGAAACAATTTTTATAGGTGGAGGAACACCTAGTACAATAAAAGCTCACAAATATAAAAAGGTGATGAATATTGTACGACCTTATTTAGTAGAAAATTGTGAAATAACAATTGAAGCCAATCCCAACTCAGCAACAAAAGAATGGCTCAAAGAGATTTTTGAAGTAGGGATCAATAGAGTAAGTTTTGGGGTGCAAAGTTTCGATGATGAGAAGCTAAAATTTTTAGGAAGAAATCACAATCACAATCAAGCAATAGAAGCAATTAACAATGCAAAAGAGGTTGGTTTTGAAAATATTAATTGTGATATTATTTACGATACAAAGCTTGATACTAAAGAATTATTAGAGAATGACTTAAGAATAATAAAGAATTTACCAATAAACCATATAAGCGCATATAGTTTAACACTTGAAGAAGGTACAAAATTTTTTAAGAAGAGTAATGTTCAGGTTGAAGATGAAAAATTAGCAAGATTTTTATTTAAAGAGTTCTCTCACTTAGGTTTTGAGCAGTATGAAAT
>JBATTX010000060.1:0-2285 GCA_049670825.1 Arcobacteraceae bacterium
TCTGTTCGTGTGTCTTCTGCAAAAAGTCTATAGATGATAAAAGGCTCAGTTTGATAGAGTTCAAACTGTTTTTTTGTTGATACTATCGTTAAAGAGTTTAACCACTTATCATATTTGTTAGTTGGATTTTCACTTTTCTTATCACTAATATACTGTAAACAAACAGCAACCACATGTTTACAATTCTCTTTTGATGAACAGCTACAGTTTCCGATGATTTGAAGTTTTTTATTTTTGTATGAGATATCAATATCTTGCTCATACTGCTTAAGACCCTTTACAAAAGAGTTGAGACTTACGAGTTCATCACTCTCTTCAAATATCTCATACTCTTCTACATCACCATCTTTAAAATAGTGATATCCACTATTATAAGCACTCAGCTCTACATTTTTTTTGATATCTTCTTTTGTTATTTGCATTAAATAATTATTTCATGTTTATAATTAAAAATAATTACTAATAAATCCGCCACCTAAACAATAATCTCCATCATATAAAACAAGACTTTGACCTAAAGTCACAGCTCTTTGAGGAGTATCAAATTGTACAAGAACTTTATCATCATCAGCTGAGACTACAGTACAAGCTACCTTTTTTTGTCGATAACGCACTTGTCCCATCAATTTATCACCAACTTTTGGTGCTTTCCCTAATACCCAATGCATATGACTTGCTTCAACATTTTCATTTATAAGTAAAGGGTGATTATGATCTTGAACAATTGTTAATGTATTGTCTTTTACATTTTTATAGGCTACATACCATGGATTATGTACGCTCTTAGATTCTTCATTTTGAATAATACCTCCAAGACCAATACCTTTTCTTTGTCCTATTGTATAACAAATAAGACCTTTGTGTGTTCCTAATACTTTTCCTGATTCATCAATAATATCTCCCGGAATAGCTTTTAAATGTTGTGTGATAAATTCATCAAATTTTTGTTTTCCTATAAAACAAATTCCTGTACTATCTTTTTTATCACTCACTGGAAGATTATTCTCTTTAGCTATCTCTCTTACCTCTTTTTTTGTCAAATCTGCAAGTGGAAATAAAGCATGAGAGAGTTGTTCACTTGAAAGTGCATGTAAAAAATAAGTCTGATCTTTTGTATCATCTTTAGGTGTTGCTAAAACATAAGAGTCATCTACTTTACCTATCTTAGCATAATGTCCCATTGCTATTGTGTCAATACCCATCTTTTTTGCTTCATTTAAAAATACATTGAATTTAATTTCACGATTACAAAGAATATCAGGATTAGGTGTAAGCCCTTTTTTTAAACCTTCTAAAAATACATCAAAAACTTTCGTTCTGTATTCTTCAACAAAATCTATCCCTTTTACTTCGATTCCAATGAGTTTACCTACTTTTTTTGCATCTTCAAATTCTATACGGTTAGGGCATTGGCTACCTTGGATTCCATAGTCCCAATTTCGCATAAATAAGCCTGTTACTTCGTATCCTTGTTGTTTTAATAATAGTGCCGTAACAGAAGAATCAACTCCACCTGACATCCCTACAACAACTTTTTTTTTGTTCATTTTGTACCTTTTATAAGTCCTCTTTCAAGAACTTAATTGTTTTATATTTTTATTATTTGCATATTTAAAAAATTTATTACCTGCAAATGAGTTTTATGTGGGATTATACCATTTGAAAAGTTATGTTGCTCTAAAAGATATAAATAGCACCGTATCTTTAACTTTTAATCCAACATTGTCAAAGATATTTTATTTTTCTCAATATCAATATTTTGTATTTTGATATTTTTGAGTTGTTGATTGATACTTAATACATCCATAAGATGATTTATTCTTTTATGTGAATATTGTGAGATATGAAGCATCGCATCATTTTTAAGCCCTATATCGATAAATGCACCAAAGTCTGTGATATTTCGGACTACTCCATTGACACTATCGCCTATTTTAAGTTCATCGATAGATTTTATATCTTCACAAAATGATATCTGTTCCAGTTCATCTCGTATATCATATCCTGGCTTTTTCAGCTCAAGTACAATATCTTTTAAACTCTCAATTCCACAATCAAACTTCACTGCTAACTTTTTTAATATACTTGTATCAAGATTTGATAAGTCACAATTCTCTTTTAAGTATTTTGCTACATCATAATTTTCAGGGTGAATTCCACTATTATCTAAAAAGCTTTCACCATTTTTGATTCTTAAAAATCCTACACTTTGCTCATAAGCTTTAGCCCCTATTCCCTTTACTTTTAAAAGTTGTTTTTTACTTTTAAACTCTCCTATCTCAGCT
>JBATTX010000061.1:0-2670 GCA_049670825.1 Arcobacteraceae bacterium
CAAAAGGTGTAATGGTAGACTTAGCAAATAAAAATACAGTAGGACTTTTAAAAGGGTTCAAAGTAAAAGGATTCATCGCATATAACCTCAAAAGATTTGTGAGTAATCAGCATATGAATTTGTTAAAATAAATATAAAAATATAAAATTATTTTTTAAGATATGATTAAATAATAAGTATTTTTCGCTAGCATATCGCTATGAAAATAAATACCAAAATAATATCTTTTGTAGTACTCTTTTTAGTTCTTTTTTTTATAGGTTTTGTAGCACTTTGGTCATATAATCAATCATCGATACAACACATAAAGGAAACAAGAACAAAAGAGTATCAAACATCTTTTGAATCTATTGTAAAATTAATGGATAAAACATACACAAGCATCCTTTTTGAAAATACCTATTGGGATGATATGGTTGCTTTTACCTCAAAGCAAGATCAAGTTTGGGCAGATGAAAATCTAAACTCTTCAATGACATCAGCTGAGTATGAATATACAGCCATATTCAATAACAAAAATAGCTTAGTATATTATGCTCAAGTAGATGATAAAATAGCTTCTTTAAAGGCAAAACTTCAAACTTTAGAATTTGACATGAATGTTCCTACTTTTTATGAGTATTATATAGAACAGAACGATCAATATATCAAGCTTTTTGTAGCACCAATTCAGCCCACCTTTGATGCTGAACGAAAAACAAAACCAGCAGGGTATTTACTTATGGGGAAAATAGTTTCAGCTAAATATATTGAAACATTATCACTTCAAACCAAACATAAAATCACACTTGTCTCGACTTTAGATGATAAATCATACGATTTTAGCTATCCATTATTATCAAATACCAAGAAACCACTAGCTTATCTTGGTGTGAACATCAAATCACAATTACTTGATAATACAGAAGATATTTTTAAAGAACAACTTATCGTGATGATTATAGCAGCAATGCTACTTGTATTATGTTTGGCGTTTTTAATCTACAGTCTTATTATCAAACCTCTAAAAATATTAACAAATGTTATTCAAAAGAATGAGTGTGATAGTTTGTTAGAAAATTTAGCAAAACAGGAAGATGAGTTTGGAACAATTGCTCTATCAGTTCAAGGTCATTTTGAACATATACATTTGCTTAAAGAGTACAAACATATTGTGGATATTAGTAGCATTGTTTCTAAAACAGATGCTAAAGGTGTGATTACATATGCAAATGATAAATTTTGCGCTATCTCTGGTTATACAAGAGAAGAGTTACTTGGTAATACTCATAGTTTACTAAAACATCCAGATATGGATCCATTAGTTTATAAAGAGTTGTGGTACACAATTAAAAATGAGAAAAAAACATGGTTTGGAACTATTAAAAATAAAGCAAAAGATGGAAGTGCTTATTATGTTGATTCTGTTATAAATCCAATTTTTAATCGTGATGGAGAGCTTATTGAATATATTGCAATACGACATGATATAACCGATAACGAAGAGATTAAAAATGATATGAAAGAACAATACCACATCACATCAAATAAATATGATGATGTTTTATATCTTTCAAAGTCATACGAACAAGCAATTGAAGCAAGTAACATTATTTTAAGAGTAGATTTAGATAGAAATATAACCTATGCAAATGATATGTTTTGTGAAATTAGTGGATATAGCTTAGAGGAACTTGTAGGAAAACCTTACTCCATACTTAAGCATCCAGATACAGATGAAAAAGATATAGAAGAGTTATGGAGAGTTATAGAGTCTGGAAATATATGGAAAGGAAATCTGAAAAATCTTTCTAAAAATGGTGATACAAAATATTCTATGTCAACAGTTGTACCTATTAAAAATAAAGATGAAAAAATTATTGAGTATATTGGGATACGAAAAGATATAACAGAGTTAGTAAATTTACATAATGAAATAGAAGAAACACAACGAGAACTCATTTATACGCTTGGTGAAATTGGAGAAACAAGGAGTAAAGAAACAGGTAACCACGTAAAAAGAGTTGCCGAGTATTCAAAACTTTTAGCATTAAAAGCTGGTTTATCAAAGGAAGATGCAGAGTTGTTAAAATATGCTTCTCCTATGCATGATATTGGAAAAATCGGTATTCCAGATATGATATTGAACAAACCAGGAAAACTCACAGTAGAAGAGTTTGCAGTAATGAAAAATCATTCTTCTATAGGCTATGAGATGCTCAAAGGTTCAGCAAGACCTATTTTACAAACATCTGCAATTGTAGCTAATGAACATCATGAAAAATGGGATGGTAGTGGCTATCCAAAAGGGTTAGAGGGTGAAGATATTCATATCTTTGGAAGAATAACTGCTATTGCAGATGTTTTTGATGCTTTAGCAAGTGATAGACCATATAAAAAATCGTGGGATTTAGAAAAAATTCTTGCTTTATTTAAAGAGCAACGAGGGAAACATTTTGACCCAAAACTTATTGATATATTTTTCGATAACTTAGATGAGTTTTTAGAGATTAGGAATAGACTTCACTAAATACCAAGCTTTCCATTTTTAAGGAAAGCTTTTTTCTTTTAATGTTTCCCTACAAATATACTTTGATTTACATTTTGTACAATTTTATTTGCGATGTTATCTGTTTCATTTGATATATGATTTGTTTCTTCTGCTACAACTGCATTTTGTTGTGTAAATTG
>JBATTX010000062.1:0-7701 GCA_049670825.1 Arcobacteraceae bacterium
CACTCTTCTTTAGAATATTGTGCAATTTTATAAAATGCTTCATTTGCATAAGTTATCTTACCTTTTAAATCTGTTTTTGATAGGATAGTACTAGAGTCAATTGCTTTTTTATATTGATTTAGCAATAAATTTGAAAGTTCAGCTTCATGTTTATTATTGATTTGCTCAATACATTCTTCGAAAATAATTTTAAATCTTTTAGGCTTGATTGGTTTTTCAATAAAATAATGTACTCTTAAATCTATAGCTTTGATTAAATCTTCTTTATTATCCAAACCTGTAATCATCATCACAATTTGCTCAGAATCAATAGTTCGAATATGTTTTATCAGCTCAAAACCATCTAATTTAGGCATTATCATATCCGTAATAACTAGATCAAACTTATTTTTTTCATATAAAGTAAGAGCCTCTAGTCCATTACTTACGAACTCTGTTTCTAAAAAATCATATTTTTTCAATAATATTTTTATAAATTCTACAATAGATTTATCATCTTCTGCATATAAGATTTTTATCTTATTCAACAACAATTCCTTTATTTTTAGAGATTTTATCTCTTCCATTTTTTTATGATACTATAAACCATCATCTAGTATTCAAATTATTTTTATAATATCCATTTAATTTATTCTTAATAAATATATTTAATTTTAATAAAAAAGAAAAGGATTATAGCTGTTATTGCCTTTTTTAATTATAAGATTAAAAAATTTTCTAAGATAGTATGCAATACTTTTTTATCAATAGGTTTAGTAAGATATTCATCCATTCCAGCATCCAAAAATCTTTTTTTATCTCCAACCAAAGCATTCGCTGTTAATGCAACAATTGGTGTAGACTCTAATTTTTGCATTCGTTCTAATTCACGTATGATTTTTGTTGCTTCTATCCCTGTCATATTTGGCATATTCTCATCCATTAAAATCACATCATATATATTTTGTTTAAACATTTCAACCGCTTCTAAACCATCATTTGCAATATCAAAATTCAATCCCAGTTTTTTTAGAATTATTTTCATATATAGTTGATTTGATTTATTATCTTCAACTAACAATACCTTTCCTGATAAAATTTTATTTGATTCTATAGGTGATATTTTTTGTTTTATATTTTTAGATATAGTAATAGGAATATCAAAATAAAATTTACTTCCTTTTCCTAATTCACTTTCAAGTTCAAGTTTACCACCTAATGCTTTTATTAGTCTAGTACTAATTGCTAGTCCCAAACCAGTGCCTCCATATTTTCTCGTTGTACTACTATCTGCTTGTAAAAAAGGTTCAAATATCAATCGCTGTTTATTTTTTTCTATGCCGATACCTTCATCTTTTACTGAAACAAAAAGACGATTATCAAGATACTTTACATCAAATTCAATGGTTTTATTTTCATTGGTAAATTTAATAGCATTTCCTAATAAATTAATAATTACCTGACGAAGTTTTAAATTATCTGTTTCAATTATTTGTGGTAAATTTTCATCAATCGTGATATTAAATGTGATATTTTTTTCTTTAACTTTTATGGTAAATAAAGCGACTATAAATTTCAACTCTTCTACAATATTAATATCTCTATACTCTAAAATTATTTTACTATTTTCTATTTTACTAAAATCTAGTACATCGTTAATAAGTTCCAATAAATTTTGACTTGAATTTTTTATAACGTCAAGATAACGCATCTTCTTTGCATCGATCTCATCATCTTTCAAGATATCAACAAATCCAATAATTGCATTTAAAGGAGTTCGTATTTCATGTGACATATTTGCTAAAAATTCTGACTTAATTCGATTGTTGTTTTCTACTTTTTGATTTAGTTTTAATAAATCTATTGTAATTTTTTGGTTTTTCTTTTCTCTTACTTTGAGTTCATCTACCATCTGATTAAATTTGAGTGCAATTTGATCTAGTTCATCATCAGATTTTATTTTTATATTTTTATATTGTGAAATATTGTGTTGAGAAATAAATGCTATACTAGAAACTATAGTATCAAACCTATGACTAATATCAGAATAAAAAACAATTACAAACAGAAAAAACATCATTAATATAATTATATTAATATAAAATAGATTCATCATTTCACTTGAAATCTCTTGTTTGTATTCATTTGAAATCAATATAAGATGCTTTGCCAATAAAATTGAAAACTGATGTTGCTGTTTAAAATTGCCAGTTATGTTATGAGACCATGAATTTGCATTTATATTATTATTGAACCCAAATGTTAAAAGTTTTTGTATTGTTTTTTCTATTTCTATCTTCTCTTTTGTTTGTGATGTTGTAGTGAACTGTTGTATTAAAAGCTCATCATTAAGAAACTTTTTAAAATAGTTGATATTGACACGATTGAGTATGACAAGACTATTAAGATTTAGTTTGTCTTTGAGAGAAATTTTTTTATCCGAAACTATTTTGCTAATCATCACATTTATGATAGCGTTTTTCTCTTTTGCAAACAAAAAATTCGAGTAAGAATAAATCATATTTGAGATTTGAACATTTGAGGTTTGCATTGCACTTTGGTAGATAAAATCTAAAAGAAGATTTATCTTCATAGAATAAAAAGAGATTAATTCACTATATTGTATATGACTATTTTTTACTTCATTTCTTATATTTTTCAGTTCATTATCAAAATGAACTAATTGGATATAGAGTTCATCTTTTTTATAGCGATGAAAATTTTTAAAATATTTAAGCAAGTGTTTATAACTTAAATTTGTTAAGTCAATTTGCTGTAGCCGTTCAAATTTAAAATTTTTTCCACGAGTAGTAATATATCGAGCACTAATAGCCCGTTCTTTTTGAAGCTCATCTACAAATGAAGCAATTTTTTGGTTCAGTATATTTTTATTTAATGTTTCTCTTGCTTGCAAGTGTGTATCATATTTTTTAGTAAGATCAATATATGATGTATAGAGTACAATACACATAGGAAGTAAAACAATAAAATAAAGTTTATGTTTTATGGATATTTTTTTTAACATCCAGTACTATATCACCACTTCAAAAACAGCACAATTATCTTCATTGTATGCTTTTATGGTGCCATAATGTTCTTCAACAATATCTTTAGCAATGTTGAGTCCAACTCCCATCCCTTTATCAATTTTTGTACTAATAAACGGATCAAAAATATTTTCTATAATATCTTCAGGAATTCCAGAGTTTGCATTATCTTTAAATTTTACTACAATTTTTCCATTAACTTTACTAATCTCAATCAGCATTTTCCGTTCATTAAATTCTTTAGTACTCGTTTCAAACTCATCACAAGCATTATTTAAAATTATTATCCAAACTTGTTCTATTCTCTCTTTAATTACTGTTTGCGTATATTTTTCTAAATTTTGGTCGATATCTAAATCAAATAATCTATTGTTTATATAAATTGGGGTTAGATGTTTTGCTCTATTATAAATCATTCTTGAACAATAAATAAGTGTCGAATAAATATTTTCTTTTTGAAACGAGTTTTTCCCTTTTTTTGATATCTCACGTGTATTATCAACAATATTTTTAATTCTATTTAATCCATCAACTAAAACTTGATGTGTTTCTAATAACGAAACTTTTAAAGATTCGTTATTTTGTATGTCTTCAATATCATACCCCATAAGTTCAAGGTTGGACTTCATATATGTTATTGGAGTATTGAGTTCATGAGTAATCCCAGCAGTCATTTTACCGATTGAAGCTAATTTCACATCTTCTAATTTTTGTTCAACTGCTTTATTTACTTTTTCTTCAAGTTTTTTATTGCTATTTTTAAGTTTCTTTTTCGTTTTCAAAAACATCATATACAGATGTAAAAGGGAATTTACTCGTGTGATTAATGCTGATTTATCATAAGGTTTTGAAATAAAATCACTCATTCCTGATTGTAATACTTGTACTTTTTGATCTTTAGAATCTAAAGAGCTTACCATCAAAATAGGAATATCCATTGTATTTGGAGTATTACGTAAAATTTTAATCGCTTCGAAACCATCAATTTTGGGCATTAACGCATCTATTAAAATAATATGTGGAGATTCTTTTATAGCAAGTTTAATACCCTCTTCCCCATCTTGTGCTTCAAAGAATATATACTCGCCTACATTTTGTAGAGTCAATCTTATCAACAACCTGTTTGATTCTTGGTCATCAATAATAAGAACTTTTGGGATTTTATGTAAACTCATTTGATATCATTTATATATTTTTTTAGTTCATCATAAAATTTATTGTATTCTATGGCATCCTTGGCTCTTGCATGATATTCAATCGTTCTTGCAAGTTCTGAAATATGCATAAGCGTTAGATTTGCTGCACTTCCCTTAATAGAGTGTGCTGAGTATAAAATAGCCTCATAATCATTACTCATGATTGCATTATTTAATGATTGTAAAGATTCTGTAACACTTTCTAAAAAAACCTCTATAAGCATCTCTACATCTTCTAAATCAAATTCTAATTCATCCGCAATTTTTTGTAAATCTAACTTATAGTTCATTTTTTTTCCTACTAATTAATGTATCGATTATATAAAAATAATTATTATATTAATGTTAAACCTTATTATAATAACTCTATGGTAATATTCTACATAACTTACTTAAAAAGGCACTTCAATGATTTCATTTAATAAACTTCTCTTCATCATTTTATGTACTATAAATCTTAATGCAAATAACTTTCAAAATATAAAATCCTTTGAAGCAAAATTTACACAAACAATCAAAAATCCATCAGGAACAAAAGTATTTTACAATGGAACAATCCATATAAAAGAACCTTATTTGGTACTATGGCAGTATAAAAAGCCAATTGAAAAACTAGTTTACATCAAAAAATATACTATTACTATCATAGAACCAGAATTAGAACAAGCTATCGTAACAAAACTTGATAAAGAGATTAATATATTAGAACTTTTAAAAAATGCTACATTAATTTCAGAGAATACCTATCTTTCAAAATTTAACAATGTTGAATATACTGTTACATTAAAAAATGACATATTAAACAGTATCTCTTATAAAGATGAGCTAGAAAACAGTGTAAATATAAACTTTAAAGATGTACGCCAAAATCATAAAATTGATGAAGAAATTTTCAAATTTGTTATTCCTTACGAATATGATCTAATCAAAAAATAAATTTTTAACTATCTATTAGATATAATCTGCCCAAAGGTACAATATGCAATAGCTTGACCAATAGGTTCAAGAGGAAAGTCTGAGCTGCCGTGAAGTAAGGTTCCATCTAACGGATGGCTAGGGTAACCTAAGGGAAAGTGCAACAGAAAGTAAACTACCTCAATCTTGGTTAGATATGAGGAAAAGGTGAAACGGTGAGGTAAGAGCTCACCAATGCTTAGAGTAATCTTCGCAGTTATGTAAACCCAACCAGGCAGCAAGAAGAGATGGTATAAACTTCACAACGATGGCTCTTCGCTAGAATGATTTAGTGATAAATCATGTAGATAAATTATTGCAAACTACAAAACTCAGCTTACCGTTGTACCTTTTAACTACAAGCATCCCAACTTATCTCGACTTTTACGCCATCATTCGACTCTATGCGTATCTCACCTTGTAATTGTTTGGTTACTAGTGTATCAATCAGAACTAATCCTAGAGAATTTGTTTTTTTAGATGAGTCATATCCTATTCCATTGTCACTTACAATAAAGTTGATTTTGTCATCTTGATTATATAACTTCACATTTATATGCCCATTCTTTTTGGGAAAAGCATATTTAAAAGAGTTTGTGATAAGTTCATTAAAAATAATTCCACAATAAATCGCTTGTTCTATTTTAAGATCAAGGGAGATATCAAATATCACTTCAATCTCATTATCAAAACTATCTTCTAACTCTTCAATAAGCATACCAAAGTACTCATTTGTATTGATATGACTTTTACATTCACTTTGATAGAGCATCTCATGAACATGACTCATTGCATTTATTCTGTTTTGAATGGTTCTTAATATATCTATATATTTTTCATCTTCTATCTCATCACTTTGTAGTCGTATCAATGATACTATTGTTTGCATATTATTTTTTACTCTATGATTTAACTCTTTGAGCAAAAGAGCTTTTTCTTCTAAAGCGATTTTCAAATCATTTGTTTTTTCATCTACTTTAATCTCTAATCGTTTTTTTTCATTTTTCTGTTGTTCGAGCAGTTTGATTTGCGCACGATTTCTTTCTGCTTGAAGATTGTTTATTTTATCTGAAAGTGCTATAGCAAATACAACACCTTCTAAAATAAATGCTAGTTCGATAATATAATTAAAGTATTTATAAAGATCAAATATTCCGCTGCTAGATAGATTCATCGCTATTATTGCTATAAAGATAATCATCCATCCAAATAAGATGAAATAGGCTTGTCTATTGCGTTTGATTACATTGTAAATTGTTAAATATATTAAATATATAGTCAACAATAAAGGTAATATATTTCTATATTTCAAAAATGTGTCATTATCTAATATCACAACTAAAGACAAAGGAATAATAATAAGAAAAAATGACAATATTTTATTATGGATTGGTTGTTTTTCTATAGATAAAAAAGATTTAGTAAATAATGCTAAGGCATATATTGGAAACGTTATAACCAAAGGAGCCATCTCTAAAAAAAATAAAATAGCACTTTTATCCAAAACATATACTGTCGAAACACCAGTATACAAGGAGTGGTGCAAAGACACTCCAAGGATATAAACTACATAATACATATAACTTATATCTTTAGTAAAAAAATACACAAATAAATTGTAAATAGCTAATATAAACATTGCACCAAAAAAGAGTGCTAATATAAATTGATGATGTATCTCGTCTGCATAAAACTGTTCTTTATCCCAAAGAATTAATTTGATGATAAGTGTAGCAATATGTGATGAAGCCTTTATATAATAAACTTTTGTTTCATAAGGTTTAAGAGATATATCAAATGTTGGTGTTAAAAATTGCCTATTATTTGTTATATTAAGTAAGCCTTCTTTTTGTTTTTTATCACCATCATAAAAAACAATATCAGTAGTAAGTGTGCTATCATATTCTAAAAGTTTATTTATTGGTTGATTGGTAGTGTTTTTTAATGTAAATTTTAGCCATACTGTAAAATCAGGAGAGTACCCATATCCAAGAAGTTTTTGGTCATTTTGTTCAAATGCTATGTTGTTTTTTTGTACCTCTTCAAAAGTAAGTTTATTTGTATTATCGATATATATACTTGTATCTGGTAAAAGGTCATATTTTGAAGTTAAGATATTGATATCGAGTGGATTTGCATACAAAACAGTTGTAAACAAAAGTAAAATTATTATTTGAATATTTTTCATTTTATATGCACCTATTTTGTGCAATTATACTTAAAAACAAATTATTGTTACATTATTATGAAAAATATCCCCTTATTCTTCGAAAATAGAAAAGTTTAACATTTATTTCTTTTTTAATGTTTTAGCCTAAAAATAATAAAAGTTTTAATTAAATTTTAAATATAATAGATAATATATTATTTTAAATAAGGTGCAATCTATGACAAAAAATACAAACACTGATACTTCATTTGTCGAACGTCAATTAGAAAATGCACACTACCAACTTCAACAATACCTCGCTCTCATAGAAAAAGAAACTATCCTTTCTAAAACAGATATAGATGGAAATATCACT
>JBATTX010000063.1:0-3519 GCA_049670825.1 Arcobacteraceae bacterium
GATCCTATACACATAAAAAGAAATCAAGAAGCTAAGTTACGAAGAGAACTTAGAATGAAAAATAAAATTTAGTCACAATTTTAAATTAAATTTATACCCTCTATCGATAATAGTTTCTATATATTCGTCAACTAAAACTTTTCGTAATCGTCGTACAAGAGTTCTAATAGATTCTTGTGATACAAATGCTCCTTCCCAAACACTATGTTCTATTTGTCTGAAAGTGATAACTTGATTTGGTTGAGACAGTAACAAGTTTAGAAGGAGTCTCTCTTTTTTTGTAAGCCGTGTCTCTTTTTCATCAAAGAAGATAGTGGAACTTTCAAAGTCAAAATATGAGTTTGTATCGTATTGAATCTTATTGTTTTGAATATCACAAAGTTTTTCAATTTTAATCTCAAGTTCATCGATGAAAAATGGTTTTTTAATATAATCATTACATCCAAAATCATACGACTTTTTAATAAGATCAAGTTCAACAGATCCAGATATAATAATCACTGGTATTGTTTGATAATACTCGCGTATTTTTTGAAGTATTTTTATTCCATCTACATTTGGTACGTTGATATCTAAAATAAAGCAAGTATAGCTATTTTCAATTGCATCATAAGCTTTTTGACCATCTTCAAAGGTATCTACGCTGTAGTTTTTAAGTTTGAGTCTTTTAGAGATCGTTTCGTTTAATTTTTGATTATCTTCAAGCAATAATATTTTCATCTTCATCTCCTACAATATGTGGTATTTTTAAACTAAAAATAACAAGATCATTTTGGTTATGGACATTTATATGTCCTTGCATTTTATCTTCGATAATTACTTTTGCCATATATAATCCAAATCCAGTACCATCTTTTTTGGTTGTAAAATAAGGATCAAATATTGAGTGAATAACCTTTTCATCGATTGTTCCACCATTGTCACTTATTTTAATAATGGTATTTTTCTCATCACTCTTTACGCTAATGGTAATTTTAAAATTTCCATCAACTTCTTTATCTATGATTTTGTTTTTTGCATTATTGATGATGTTTAAAAGCACTTGTTTAAACTCATTTTCGTATCCATAGATTAAAAGTTCACTTTTATCATTTGGATATAAAATTTCTAAATCAATATTAGAATAAAAAATCTGTTTTCCTATTATCTCAAAAATCTCATCAAAGGATTCTTTTACAGAGAAAAGCACTCTTTTTGTTGAGGGTTTTAAAAAGTTTCTAAAGTCACTTAATGTTTTTGACATGTATTTTATCTGTACCATTGATTCATTAACAAATTTATCGACATTTACAGTTTGGAGTTCATCCAGTAAATATGATGTTTGTATATCTTGTACTTGGGCTGAAAGTTCTACAAGTGGTTCATTCCATTGGTGAGCAATAGCTGCTATCATATCTCCCATTTCGGCAAGTTTACCTTGCTGTATCAAGAACTGCTTTTGTTGAAGTCGTTCAGTTATGTCATCCATAATACATACAATTCCACCAATTGTACCATCAGAGTTTAAGTACACAGCTTTGTTTAAAATAATATGTTTCATACTCATATCATCAAAGTGAAGAGTGATTTCTGATTTGTTTGTACCTAACGTTTTAAAAAGCTCTTTGTCAATGTTTTCATTTTTGAAGGCTAACTCTTCAGGATAAAAGTCATGTGCAGTTTTTCCTATAATATCTTGTTTTCTCATCTTAAATAGGTCGGCGAATGCTTGATTGCTTCCTAACACCTTTCCATCTTTATTTTTATAGTAAATAGCACTTGGCATTGTGTTTAAAAGTACTTTATCAAATTTTACAACATTTTGTAAGTCTCTTTCAAGGATTTTTCTACGTTGAATATTTGCTCTCATTATCATCACAACTATAGATAAAATAATAATTACAATACTAGAGATAATAAAAAATTTTTTGTACTTTTTATAAATCGTAACTGGTTCATTCACTAATGTATACTTCTTCTTTAATAAGTGTAAATCAATTTTATATTTTTGTATCTCTTGCAAATCAAAAATATAGTGATTTGGCGATTTATCAATTATTGGAATATCAGCTATGTTTGTATTATTGTTTAAAATATCTATAGCCATTTTTGATACAGTTCTACCTTGAGAAACAGCAGACGTGAGAAGTCCTCCAACTAAACCGTGACCCAAATAAAAATCCCATAATCCATAAATAGGAACATTTGCACTTTCTTTTATTTTTTTAAAACCTTTTTTATAAGTGAAATATTCCCCTTGTTTATCTTTTGAAAAAAGTATAAAAAGAATGATACTGTCTTTTGATAGATTAGTGACTTTTTGCTCAATAGTATTAATATTCATATTATCTATATATTCGATTTCAAAGTGTGATTGATATTTTTGGATTATAGGATTTATTGATTGTTTGACTGCAAGTCCTGTGATTGATTTATCATTGATGATAAGAAGTTTTTTTGTATTTGGGTGTAATGTTGCGATAAGTTCAAAGTTTTTTTCTATATCAACTTGCTCAATAACTCCACTAACTAGGTGTGTCATATTTTGTTGTTCTAAAACTTTTTTATCAAGATTATTAAGTCCACAAAATAAAATTGGAAGATTCAAAAAAAGCTCAGATTTATGTTTAATTGCAAAATCAAAAGCGTTGTTATCTGCTGTTATTATCAAATCAAACTTACGATTTTCAAATTGTTTTTTATATAATAGGGCTAAAGTATCAAGATATTCTTGAGTATTATTCCTTTTTGTATCCATATAAACTGTAGTAAGTTCAATGTTTTCATAAGGGAAAAGGGTTTGTTCTATATTTCTGGATATCTCATCACTCCAAACATATCCTTTATGATATGAGTGCAAGAGTAGTATCTCTTTTGCAAAAAGTGATGAGAAGCTAAAGAGTAAAATAAATAGAAATGCCCTCATTTTATTTTTCCTTTAACTTTTTATCAATTATATCAAATTTTAGTCTAAAAATATAACATATCCAGATTTTGGACCATGTGCTCCAATTACTAATGACTGCTCAATATCAGCAGTTTTTGAAGGTCCTGATACAAATACACCATACCCTTTATCTTCAAATGATATTCTTTCATACGCTTCATGCATATTATTTACAATATCTGATTTATCGACAACAATAACAATATTTTGCGCAATAAAATAAAGTGCACGATGTCTATTGTCATTATTCTTAATCCAAACTGCACCATTTTCAGCTACTGCAAATTCTCCTTTTACAATTGCTAAATCTATATCTTTTAAGTTATGTGGATCAGATTCCTCATTTGCTATAAAGTTACCAAGTTTTGATTCATTTACATTTGAGACAATAACTTTTTCATCAGTATAAAGTGAAGAGATAACAGCATCTAGTTTCTCTTTTGTAGTTGTAATTGCTTCACCACCTACAGTTTTGATGATATTTGAAAACTGCTCAAATTTGTTCTCATAAGTGATACCAAAATTATCATATTGTGGAAGTGTAGCTTCTGGAACAATATTATTTTCTCTTATTTTATTTAGGATTAATTCTT
>JBATTX010000064.1:0-12826 GCA_049670825.1 Arcobacteraceae bacterium
GAAACATTGATGAGATGATCAGAATGGTAGATACAATGTTATTTACAAACGAGTTTGGTGAAGTTTGTCCAGCTGGTTGGGTTAAAGGTGACGAAGGTATGAAAGCTTCTACTGAAGGTGTTGCTGAATATTTAGCTTCAAATGAAGGTAAACTATAATCTATTAAACTAGATTAATATAATAAAAAGGAGGGAAAATATCCCTCCTTTTTTTATGCAAATTTTTAAAAATTTTTACATTAATAAGTCAATATAAAAGCTCTTTTTTACTTCTTTTTATTAAGTATACTACATAAGATAAAGTAAATGAAACTTAGATATAATCGTAAAAATAAATAAATTAAATTTAGGAAATATATATTATGAGAGATTGGTTAGATAAGTATAAAGATGACAAAGTAAGAACTCAAATGTATTATGCCAAACAAGGGCGTATAACTGAAGAGATGCAATATGTTGCAGAAGTTGAAAATTTAGATCCAGAATTAATAAGAAGTGAAATTGAAAGAGGAAGATTAATTATCCCTTCAAACATAAACCATATAAATCAAAAACCAATGGCAATCGGAATAGCTAGTAAATGTAAAATCAATGCAAATATTGGTTCATCAGCATTAGCATCAGATATTCAAGGTGAGATTGATAAAGTTGATGTTTGTTTAAAATATGGTGCAGATACTATTATGGATCTTTCTACTGGTGGCGATTTAGATGCTATTAGAGAAGCTGTTATAAAACACTCAACTGTACCTATTGGAACAGTTCCTATTTACCAAATCATACATGACTGTGGAAATGATATCAATAATTTAAATATTGAAGTTATGTTAAAAACTTTAGAAAAACAAGCACAACAAGGTGTTAGTTATTTTACAATTCATGCAGGTTTTTTACTTGAAAATATGCCATTAATCGCTCAAAGAAAAATGGGTATTGTTTCAAGAGGTGGTTCTTTAATGGCTTCTTGGATGATGCATTACCATAAAGAAAATCCATTTTACGAAGCATTTGATGATATTTTAGATATCTGTGCTAAATATGATGTTTCATTATCTTTAGGTGATAGTTTAAGACCAGGTTGTTTAGCTGATGCTTCAGATCCTGCACAATTAAATGAGCTTAAAGTTCTTGGTGAACTTACACTAAAAGCTTGGGAAAAAGATGTTCAAGTTATGATTGAAGGTCCAGGACATGTTCCTTTAAATGAGATTGAAAGAAATATGAAACTTGAACGTGAATATTGTCACGAAGCTCCTTTTTATATTTTAGGACCATTAGTTACTGACATAGCAGCTGGATATGACCATATCTCATCTGCTATTGGAGCTGCTATTGGTGGATGGCATGGTTGTAGTATGCTTTGTTATGTTACTCCAAAAGAGCACCTTGGACTTCCAAATGCTCAAGATGTAAGAGATGGTATCATCGCATACAAAATTGCTGCTCATGCTGCTGATATCGCAAGAGGTAGAAAAAATGCTCGTGATATAGATGATGAGATGAGTGATGCAAGATATAATTTTGATTGGAATAAACAATTTGAATTAGCTCTTGATGGAGATAAAGCACGAGAATTTCATGATGAAACTCTTCCACAAGATGTATTTAAAGAAGCAGAATTTTGTTCTATGTGTGGACCTAAATTTTGTTCATACAAAATTACAAGAGAGATTGTTGCAAACCATCCTGAATTAGAAGAAAATTAGTACTAAATAAGTGTTATTAACAAGTTTATTCAAATAAGATACTTTTTATCTTATTTGAATATTATGCTAATTATAAATAAAAAAAGGAAAAATATGCCAAATATTGCTGATATTAATGAAAAATTAAAATCTGTTACATATCCAGGATTTAGCAAATCAATTGTTGACTTTGGATTTGTCAAAGATGTAGATCTAAATGGAAATGATGTAACTATTACTGTTGATATCACTTCAAGTGCTCCCGAAGTTGAAAACACTCTCAAAGAAAACATTACAAAAGAATTATCTACTTTAGGATTAAATACAATTCATGTAATAGTTAAAAAGCCAGCTGCTCCAAAACAACAAAGTAACTCACAAAGTGGAAAAAATATTGCACCTCAAGTGAAAAATTTTGTAATGGTAAGTTCTGGAAAAGGTGGAGTTGGAAAATCAACAACATCTGTAAACTTAGCAATAGCTCTTGAAATGCAAGGGAAAAAAGTGGGTCTACTTGATGCAGATATTTATGGTCCAAATATTCCTCGTATGGTTGGTTTAGAAAATGAAAAACCAGAAACAATAGGTAACAAAGTAATCCCATTTAATGTGTATGGAATTGAGATGATGTCTATGGGTTCATTAATAGATCAAGGACAAGCTTTAATGTGGAGAGGAGCAATGGTTATGAAAGCTATTACTCAACTCTTACGAGATATTGCTTGGGGTGAACTAGATGTGCTTGTTATTGATATGCCACCAGGAACTGGTGATGCACAACTAACACTTGCTCAAAGTGTTCCTGTTGCTGCTGGTATTAATGTAACTACTCCACAACATGTTGCTCTTGATGACTCAAGAAGAAGTTTAGATATGTTTAAAAAACTACATATTCCTGTTGCTGGAATTGTTGAAAATATGTCTGGATTTATTTGTCCAAATTGTGATACTGAAAGTGATATTTTTGGAAAAGGTACTTGTGATGAATTAGCAACTGAATATAACACTAAAGTAATTGCAAATATTCCTATTGAACCAAATATTAGAGTAGGTGGAGATGATGGTAAACCTATTGTTTATTTCTATCCTGATAGTGCAAGTGGAAAAAGATATCTTAAAGCTGCAGAGTTATTATGGGAAACTATAGTAAAAGCAAACGAAGAGGGTACTATTGGAAATGAATCAATTCAACCAAATATGCCAGCAGGCGTAAGCGCTTGTAGTACAGAAGGACAAGCTCATAAAGCTCAACAAGAAGCTAAAGAGAAAGAAAGCTGTGGTACAGGATGTGGTTGCCACTAAATTACAAATTTAGTAACCTTCAAAATAAAAAGGCTTTATCAAAATGATAAAGCCTTTTTTTATAAATCTTTATAACTCATTCTTTGAAAATGAGTCAAAGCTACTGCTATAGCATCCGTAATATCAAGTGGTTTTATCTCTTGTTTTATCCCCAACAATTTTTTTACCATAAAAGCAACTTGCTCTTTACTTGACTTACCATTGCCAGTTACTGCTTTTTTAACCTGTAAAGGGGTGTATTCACTAAAATTACCAATCTCTAATAATATCTTCAAACTAATAGCTCCACGAAACTGAGCAAGCTTTATGACTGATTTAGGGTTAAAAGCAAAAAACATATCTTCAATCGCAACTTCTTCTATTTTATGTTGCTTTAAAATAAGATCAATAGCTTCTATCATTTCAAGGATTTGTTCTTGTAAATTTCTGCTTTTTATCTTAATTAGTCCCGCTTCAACCAATCTTGGCTTTTTTTGACTTTTCACATTAGGCACATTCTCAAGAATGGCGTAACCACAGTTGATTGTACCCGGATCTATTCCTAATATTTTCAATTAATTCACACCTTATCACATATAATTCAATGTTTATTCACATAGTTATCACATTATTTTGACAATGTTAGCATATTTTAGATATAATAATATATATTAAGAAATTATTAGGAAAATATAAGTTGACAACAAAAGAGATATTATCAGCATTAGAAAACGAAGTATCAAAAAATGACTTTGAAAATGTGCTAAAACAACTTGTATATAAAAGAACTAGTTCAAGTGATGAACTAGCTGTATTTGAAGTAAACAACAAACATATTGCTAGTTTTATCAAAACAAAATATACAGCATTATTACAAGATATATTTGAAAATGAAACAAAAATAAAACCTTCTATAGAGATTATAATAACAGGTGAAAGAAGAAGAACAAAAAAAGCTATTATTGATGAACAACATTCAAGTTCAAATGCAGATAGCACTATTTTAAATCAATCTTTCACATTTGATTCATTTATTGTTGGAAAATCAAATGAGATGGCTTATAACTCAAGTAAAGCAGTTGCTGAAAAACCAGGAACTCAATACAACCCTTTATTTATTTATGGTGGAACAGGGTTAGGGAAAACTCACCTTTTACAAGCTATAGGAAACGATGCTGTTTCAAAAGATAAAAATGTGATTTATGTAACTATTGAACAGTTTATGAACGATTTTTTATTTTCTATGAAAAATAAAAATTTAGAACACTTTAAATCTAAATATAGAAAATGTGATTTACTTTTAATCGATGATGTTCAGTTTTTAACAGGAAAAGAAACAACTCAAGAGGAATTTTTTCACACTTTCAATGAACTAAAAAATGCAAATAAACAAATAGTATTGACAAGTGATAGATTACCATCTCAAATAGCTGGTTTAGAAGATAGAATAAAAAGTAGATTTGAGCATGGTTTAAAAGCTCACATCAATTTACCTGAACTTGAAACAAAAATTTTAATTATTGAGAAAAAAAGTGAACTTAATGGTATTGAACTTACAAAAGATATAGTACACTATATTGCAACTAACTTAGGGAACTCTGTTAGAGAGATAGAAGGGGTATTAATTCAAATAAACGCTAATGCAAATTTACTTGGTGTTGATATCAATATAGAACTTGTTCAAAGAGTTTTAAAAGACCAAATTAAAGAAACAAAAGAAAATATTAAATTGATTGATATTATTAATATAGTTTCAACAGAGTTAAATATAAAACCTTCTGATTTAAAATCTTCTAAAAGAACAAAAAATGTAGTAGATGGTAGAAGAACTGTTATATATCTTGCACGTGAGCTTACTCATAACTCTATGCCTGATATTGCTAAGTTTTTAGGAATGAAAGATCACTCAAGTGTATCAAAAAATATATCTAAAGCAAACGAATTAATCGAAAAAGATGAAAACTTTAGATTAAAGCTTGAAAACTTGAAAAATAAAATTATAAATAAGGATTATTAGTAGATATTAAATTATAGTTATGTGAATAGATGTGAACAACTTTCAATATAAAAAAACAAAAAATTTGCTTTATATATTGCGTTTATAGATTGTTTTCATCTATTCACACCAACTACTAATACTACTATTTATTTTTAAATATATAAATAATAGAAAAAAGGAAAAAAATGAAATTTACGATATCTAAAAACATCATTGAAAATATTGTTTCTTCTATGCAACCATTTTTAAATAAGAAAGATTCTAGTGCTATTACTTCGCATATTTATATGGAAGTTTTAAATGCTAATTTAATTATCAAATCAACAGATTATGAAATGGGTTGTGAAGCTAAAGTATCTGATATAACAGATATAATAGATGGAAAATCTACAGTTAATGGTAGTAACTTATTAAATATTATTAGAAGACTAAAAGATGACGATATTATATTTGAGGTAATTGATAATAACTTAAATATAAAACAAAAAAGATCTAATTTTAAATTACCGATGTATAATGCAGATGAATATCCTGATTTTGTAAAATTAGATAATTTAAAATCATTAAATATTAATACTATAAATCTAATAAACTCTATTAGAAAAATAACACCTTCAATTGATAACAACAATCCAAAATTTGAATTAAATGGTGCATTAATAGATATTAAATCACAAAAAATTAATTTTGTTGCAACTGATACTAGAAGATTGGCAATTTCTCATTTAGAAAATATTTCAAATGAAGAATCTCAAATTATTATTCCTAAAAAAGCTATTATAGAAATTCAAAAACTATTTTTAGATGAAGCTACAATCAGATATGATGAAACATATTTAGTAGTATCAAATAAAAACTATACATTTTTTACAAAATTAATAAATGGTAGATTTCCTGATTATGAAAGAATTATTCCAAAAAGCCTAAAATATAATTTTCAATTATCAAAAGCACTTTTAATAGAAGCTATTAAACTTGTAACTTCTATTGAATCTAAAATAAAAATTACTTTTAATCAAGATAATATAATATTTGAATCATTAGATGATGATAGTGAATCAAAAACACAAATAGATGTACAAATTGCTATAGAAGAATCTTTTTACATAGCTGTTAATAGTAAATACATTTTAGATTTTTTAAGCAGTACAGTAAATGAAAATATAACCATAGGGTTTAATGAATCAAATTTACCATTCTATTTAGAAGATAATAATTTTGTAACAATAGTAATGCCAATAGTATTAGATAAATAAGGATTAAATATATGAGTACAGATACACAAATAGATAAAAAAGAATATGGTGCTGGAAATATTAAGGTCCTAAAAGGACTAGAAGCTGTAAGAAAAAGACCAGGTATGTATATTGGTGATACTAATATGAATGGTCTCCATCATATGGTTTATGAAGTTGTAGATAACTCGATAGATGAGGCGATGGCAGGATTTTGTGATACTATTAATGTAACAATTACAAAAGAAAATGGAATTATTGTATCTGATAATGCTAGAGGTATTCCAACAGGGATGCATGAGGGTGAAAAAATAAGTGCAGCAACTGTTGCACTTACAGTTTTACATGCTGGTGGAAAATTTGATAAAGATACATATCAAGTTTCTGGTGGTCTTCATGGGGTTGGTGTTTCTGTTGTAAATGCATTGTCTAGTGATTTGAAGATGACAATTCATAGAGAAGGTGTAATTCACTACCAAGAATTTTCAAAAGGTAAATATGAAAAACCTATTGAAATTATAGGAACTACAAAAAAAACAGGGACAACTATTGAGTTTATTCCTGATAATACTATATTTGAAGTTACTGAATTTTCTTTTGAAACTTTGGCTAAAAGATTTAAAGAGGTTGCTTATTTAAATCCAATTATTACTATTAATTTAGAAGATAAAAGACATAATAAAAAAGAAGTTTACCATTTTGAAGGTGGTATAAAACAATTTGTAGAAGATACTAATAAATCAAAACCTATCACTGAAGCACTTTCATTTAGTGCAAAAGAAGAGGGTGTTGAAGTTGATATTGCATTAATGTATAACGATACTTATGTAGGAAATACAAAGTCTTTTGTTAATAATATTAATACAATTGATGGTGGAACACATGAAGCTGGTTTTAAAGATGGACTTACAAGAAGTATTAGAAAATATCTAAAAGAGAATGCAAATGCAAGAGATAAAGATGCTAAACTTGATGGAAATGATGTAAGAGAAGGTTTAGTAGCTGTAGTAAGTGTAAGAGTTCCTGAACCACAATTTGAAGGTCAAACAAAAGGAAAATTAGGTTCTTCTTATGTAAAACCTATTTGTCAAAAACTTACTTATGAAGCATTAAATAAATATTTTGAAGAAAACCCTGTTCAAGCTAAGCTTGTTATGGAAAAATCTTTGATGGCAGCTCGAGGTAGAGAAGCTGCTAAAAAAGCTAGAGAGCTTACAAGAAAAACAGATACTATGTCTGTAGGTACGCTACCTGGAAAACTTGCTAACTGTCAAACAAAAGACCCTGAAATAGCAGAACTTTACCTGGTGGAAGGGGATTCTGCTGGTGGATCTGCTAAACAAGGTAGAGATAGAGTTTATCAAGCAATTTTACCACTTAAAGGGAAAATTTTAAATGTTGAAAAAGCAAGACTAGACAAAATTTTAAAATCTGAAGAGATTAAAAATATGATTACTGCAATGGGTTGTGGTATTGGTGAAGATTTTAACGAAGAAAAAATCAGATATCATAAAGTTATCATCATGACAGATGCCGATGTTGATGGTAGCCATATTCAAACTCTTTTATTAACATTTTTCTTTAGATTTTTAAGACCTATTATTGATAGAGGGTATTTATATATTGCTCAGCCACCATTATATCTTTACAGAAAAGGTAAAAATGAGGTATATTTAAAAGATAATAATGCTCTTAGTAACTTTTTAATAGAAAATGGTCTTAGTAACTTTGAATTTGAAGGTATGGGTTACAATGACCTTCTAGATATGTTTAAAATTGTTTCTGCATATCGAGGGATGCTTGAAAACTTAGAAAAAAGATACTCACTAGTTGAAGTTATTAAATATATCATAGAAAATGATAACTTAGTAGGGTTAACAAATGATACACTTTTTGTAGAAGTTGAAAAATTCTTAACTACTAATGGTTATAATATTTTAAATAAAAACATCACTGAAGAATTTATACATCTATTTGTGCAAACAAATGAAGGTCTTGAAGAACTATTAATTGACGATGACCTTTTTGCAAGTCCTTATTTTAGTGAAGCTACATATTTATATAAAAAGATATGTGAAAGAGATATGTCTTTATTCCATGGTAGAGATTTAATTGAAATCCTTGAAGAGATTGAAGATAGTGCTAAAAAAGGTGCTTATATTCAACGATACAAAGGTCTTGGAGAGATGAATCCTGAACAACTTTGGGAAACAACAATGATACCTGAAAACAGAAGACTTTTAAAAGTAACTGTAGATGATGCAGAGGTTGCAAGTGAAACATTTACACTATTTATGGGTGATGAAGTAGAACCTAGAAGAAAATATATCGAAGATCATGCTAAAGATGTTGAACATTTGGATGTTTAATATCTTATAAGTTATAAAAAAAGGTTACCATTTATGGTAACCTTTTTTTATGTAAGATATTATAAAATATATAATATCTTATGCTTCTTTCATAGTTTGTGCAATCATAAATGCCAACTCTAAAGATTGATCTGCATTTAATCTTGGATCACATTGTGTATGATATCTGCTTGTTAGGTCATTTGCAGTTATATTACTACTTCTACTTCCTGTACATTCAGTTACATCTTGTCCTGTCATCTCTAAATGGATACCACCAGCAACACTTCCTTGTGCTTTGTGGATTTGGAAAAATTGTTTTACTTCACTTAAAATATTATCAAAATCTCTAGTTTTATACCCATTATCTGTTTTTTCTACATTTCCATGCATAGGATCACTTGACCAAACAACTTTTTTTCCTTCTGCTTCAACTTTTTTAAGTAGTTTAGGAAATTTTTCAGCTATTTGACTTGCTCCCATTCTTACAATAAGGTTTAATCTTCCAGCTTCATTTTCTGGATTTAGAGTGTCTATTAGCTTGATAAGCTCATCTTCTTGCATTGATGGACCCACTTTACACCCTATAGGGTTTTTAATCCCTCTGAAGTACTCTATATGCGCTTCATCTAATCCTCTAGTTCTATCACCAATCCAAAGCATATGAGCACTACAATCATACCAATCACCAGTAAGAGAATCTTTTCTTGTAAGTGCTTCTTCATAGTTTAATAATAAAGCTTCATGTGAAGTAAAAAGTGTAGTTTGGTTTAATGCAGCTGTATTTGCAGAGTTGATTCCACAAGCTTCCATAAATTTTAAACTTTCGCTGATTTTAGATGCAAGCTCTTCATATTTTTCACCTAAAGTATGATCTTTCATATAATTTAGGTTCCAACTGTGAACTTTATTTAAATCAGCCATACCACCTCTTGCAAAAGCTCTTAATAGATTCAGTGTAGCAGCACTTTGATTATATGCTTTTAAAAGTTTTTTAGGATTTGGAATTCTTGATTTCATATCAGTTGCAATATCATTTACAATATCACCTCTATAACTTGGATATTCTACTCCATCAATCATCTCAGTATCACTACTTCTTGGTTTTGCAAACTGTCCAGCAATTCTTCCTACTTTTACTACAGGTTTTCCTGCACTAAATGTCATAACTACTGCCATTTGCATCATTACTTGAAAAAGTGATTTGATATTGTTTGCATTAAAAGCTTTAAAACTTTCTGCACAATCTCCACCTTGAAGTAAAAATGCTTTTCCATTTGCTACATCAGCAAGTTGAGCTTTTAATTGTCTAGCTTCTTCTGCAAATATTAAAGGTGGATATGATGATAATTCTTTTTCCACTTTTTTAACTTTTTTTAAATCTTCATAGATTGGTTGTTGTTTTATTGGAAAATCTCTCCAACTTTTTGGTGTCCAAATACTACTCATAGTTTTCCCTTTTTTATAATTTTACTTTTGTTAATAATTCTGCAAATGAAATTTTAAATGCATTAAGTCCATCTTTTAATAATTGATCTGATACTTGAGCAATATTGATATTTCTTTTTTCTAATTTTGAAAAATATTTATCACATTCATTTTCTGAAACAATTTGTGTTGGCTGGCTAGACCCATTTATTTTCCAATCTTTTATAGTCGAAAGTGGTGCAGTATTAATTGAATTTTCAAAAATTAAATTATCTATATAGTAACTAGCAGGTAATTCATCACCTTTTACTCCAGTACTTGCAAACAGAGTTCTTATATTATTATTTTCAAATTTTTCTATTTCATGATAACATTTAGTAGCATTCATAATACCTACTTTTCCAGTTTCTAAACCTTTAGAGTGCATACTTTCATCTAAAGCTCTATCAAATCTACTTACAAAAATAGAGATTACTCCTTTTGTATCCTTACCACTTTTAGCAATCCCTTCGCTTAAAGCTTTAGCACATTCAATTGCTTGGTTTGGTGAAAAAATTAATGTTGCATTTACATTTATTCCAAGAGTTGTTAACTCTTCCATAGCTTTATATCCAGCTTGAGTAGCAGGAACTTTAATCATTACATTATCATATGAAATTTGTTTGTATAGTCTAATCCCTTCAGCTACAGTAGCATCTGTATCATCACACAGAGTTGGATCAACCTCCAGTGAAATAAAACCATCATTTGCATCATGATCATATAAAGGTTTTAAAATTTCTGCAGCTGTTTTAATATCAGAAATTGCTAATTCTTCATAAATTTTTTTATTTTCATTTGCTTGAAGCATTTGCATTTGTTGTTTATATGCTTCTGATGAAGTAATTGATTGTTCAAATATAGCTGGGTTACTAGTAGCTCCATGGATTATTTTATCATTGATTAAGTCTTTAAAACCATTTTCTAAAAAATCTCTCTCTATAAAGTCACACCAGATTGAATAATTTATCTCTTCTTTTAAACTCATATTACGTCCTATTGTATTTTTTCACAAACTAAATCTTTGTCTACATTTCTTTTAAAATCTTTTAAAACAAAACCTTTACAGTTTTCATTTGTTGTTACATTTGTAAAACTAATTGTGTATTTGTATCCCTTTACATTGATGTCATCTCTTATAAATTGATGGTTTGCATACACTTTTACATCACGAACATTATCATATCCTAAATTATGTAGAATTTTAGTTACTTTTTCAGATTGTCCGTAAGCAACAAGAAAGAACCATATAATTCCTAGTCCAACTAATATAATCATAAAATAAATAGTTTTTTTTGGTAGTCTTCTAATTTCTGTTTCCATTGATATCCTTAAAATTGCACGTATTTTACCATAAATTAGCTATAATGCGCTTATGAAAAATGTACTAGTAATATTAGATGGCCATATCGCAAAACATCTAATGAAAAGAATGATTGATTTAAATAATAATTTTAATCAATATGATATTATATATACTGATGATTCTATTTTAGAAGATAATATGCCATCAAATTTTACTTTTTATAAATTTGATCCTACAAGTTATTCAAAATTATCATTTGTTTTAAATAAAGTGATGTATCAAGATGCTTTAGTTGTACTATCAACCAAAGAAGATACTATTGCTGTTATTGAAAATATTAGAAGAAAATATAAAGATTTAAATTTTAATGTTTATGATAAATGGAATATTAAACTTGCTGATAAAAATGTTCAATATTATAGAGGAAATGACATTTTATCAAATGGATTAATTGAACTTCTTCCAAATATTCCCGTGTTTGCACAAAATATTGGTTTACGACAGGGTGAAATTATGGAGATAAAAGTTCCATTTGGAAGTACCTATGCGTATAGATATATTGGAAGTATTGGACAAAAAGATTGGAAAATTGCGGCACTTTATAGAAATCAACAGCTCATTACTGTAAAAGCATCTTTAATAATTAAACCAAATGATATTATTATTGTTATTGGTAAACCTGATGTTTTAATGCAAGTGTATAGTGCAATTTCAAAAACAAGTGCACAATTTCCTATGCCTTTTGGACAAAATTTATATCTTTATATTGATATGTATATCCAAAGTGAACGTGAAATTGTTAATGTAATTAAAGATGCACAAATTTTACATAAGCGTATTAAAAATTCAAAACTTATAGTTAAAATAACACGTCATAGTACGGTTCCTATGGTAAATCAAGTCAAATATCTTTTAAAAGATGTTAAAGATGTTATCATTGATATGGATTATCACAGTAAAGGGATGAGAAATATTCTAAAAGAAGATAAATATAAATTTGATATGGGTATGCTTATTTTAACAAAAAGTTTAATGGCTCATAGAGGTGTTGTAAATGATATCTTAAAATTAAAAATCCCAATTTTTAAAATAGGAAGTGAAAATATCTCATCTTTAAAAAGTTCTCTGATTTTATTAAATGACAATAAATTATATGAACAAATATCACCAATATTATTTGATATATCAAGTCAATTAAAAATCACCCCTAAAGTATTTGATATTGATCCTATAGGTGATGCTAAAAGGGAAAACCTACTTTCACATTTAGATAATTTATCAAAGATTTTTAATCAAAATATTACAATTGTATCTGAAAAATCTAATCCTATTAAAAGATTAAACGAAGAGCAAAATATTTTACAAATTCTTCCTATCAAAGAGGAGATGTTTAAAAAACGTTATATAAAATTTTTAAGTACTGATAGTGATTTACTTTCATTTGATAGTAACTATTTCAATCAAATTCTAATTCCTGTTATTGATGATTTAAACTAATAGTTTAAA